>CAZYSR010000426.1:0-2282 GCA_964649525.1 uncultured Gammaproteobacteria bacterium | reverse complement strand
TACCTGGAGAGGTAAAATCGAGACTCGACTGAATTCGTGTTTCATTCCACTTGATGTCGGAATACTGTTTGCTCATGGAAATACCCTGAATACTGCTTGTTGGTCAATACTCCTCAATCCAAATTTGGGAGTGAATCAATAGTATCCGATCACATCACCTTTAGTGGTCACACCTAGACCATTGAGTAGACGGTTGACGTAGCAGAAATAACCGACTACCTGGTTTAACTCCAGGATTTCACCGTCATCACATCCCGCCTGAAATAGAGCTTCAATGTCTGACTCAAGCATAGAGTCAACCGCGAGTGTCAGCTTCTCCACGTAGATTAGCATTGCCAATTCTTTATCTTGGAAGGCGCAATGCGGTTGGCGGTTTTTCAAAGATGAAATGATCTGCTCGTAGCGTACGTCGTCGTTCACCAGTTTCCGTAAATTTGAGCTGTGATGTGTAACACTGTAATCACACTTGTTCAGAAGGCTGGTATAGGTTCCAGCGGTTTCAAGAAACCAGATTGGCAGCGAATTATCGCTGCTGTGGAGTACGCTTCGATACAGTGAAACGTGACCATGCATGGTTTTTGGACGCAGACTGTGAACTCGCATCACGTTGTCCACTGTTCCGTGTGGGGTTCGGGTTGTTTCCAAAGCCTCTTTTGCTTCTCCCGTCGCCTCCTCGTCAGAAAGCATTTTGATCCAGGCAGTCATTTCATCGATTAGTTTCGATATGCGAAGGATCGGTTGAATCGACCGCTGATATAAGCGTCGCAGGTGATTGGTTCAAATTGTGCGGTCTCGCCATTGTGAAGAATTGGATCAATGACGGTGTGGGAATCAGGGTCGACAAACACAACAATTGAATATCGCGCTTGACCACCCTTGTTGACAACAAAATGTGGAACCGAACGAAGACGACCATTCGACCAGCGTGACAGCAGGTCTCCAATGTTGGTAACAAATGTATTCGGAATCGGGTTGACTTCATACCAGTTGCCATCGGCAGATTGGGCGTTTAGGCCTGGCGCTCCTTGCAAGAGCATGGACAGGCATCCAAAATCTGAGTGTGGCGATACTCCATAGCCATTGGAGTTTTCTTCAGTCGCTGGGTAATAAATCAGTGATCCTCTGGAAGTTGGGCGATTGAAATTTCGGGTGAAAAAATTTGGAGGTTCGTCCAGAGATACAGCTAGTGCACGCAGTATCTTCCGGGAGCAATTGTGAACTTCATCAAAAAAAGTGTTAAGCACCGAGCGCATATCAGCAGGTTCATTCGGCCAGCGATTTGGTGCGAGTAGTTGATTCTGGTCTTCAGATGAAAGATCATCAAGATCTTCATCAAGTCCCCAAATAAAGCTTTCTTTCTGGTCAGCGCTGCTGTAACCCTCCATGGTTGACTCCCCGATCGACAAGAAACCGCGGTGGGTGTCGGACATTTTGGATTCAGCCTTCTTTTCTTTAGGCAGCGAGAAAAATTGTTTGGCTGTTTCAAAAGTCGAACTAATTACATCGGTGTCTACACCGTGTCCAGCGACGTAAAAGAACCCGTCAGTCTCAGATGCAGCGCGCAGTTCTTTTCCGACAGATCTAAGCGCAGAATCAGACTCGTTATGCAGCGGAGAAATGTCGATGACAGGAATCGAAGTCATTGAAATTCAGGAATCTGACGCAATGAAGTGTAAAGAAACGGCAAAGTATACTTGGTTTTGAATTCAGCCTGCTTTTTGAACTGCTGAAAGCTCAGACTACTTGGTCAACAAGATTGGCAAATATCTCGGAATTCGGTTGATCGTAAACAAACTTTCACCGAATTTTCAACTCCTTTTTTCAGCACTTTGGAATCCATTACCCTTTCCGCGCCTAAGTAAAATGCACTCGACTGATTTTTTCTACCTGATTCATTGGGATAATGTCTGATACAGCCACAATAAAGCGTGATTTGACGAAACGTGTCAAAGGCGAAGTGCTGGCCGGCATTTTTGATCGCGGACGATACGCGACCGATGCCTCAAGCTACCAGATGATGCCCCTGGCAGTTGTTCTTGCAGAGGACGAGAACGATGTCGTAGAGACTGTCCGCTATGCAGGACAGCAAGGAGTTCCACTCTTACCCCGTGGGGGAGGGACATCGCAGTGTGGTCAGACAGTCAATCATGCAATTGTGCTGGATTACAGCAAATTCTTGCATCGGGTTATTGATCTCGACGTTGAAAAACGACGTTGTAGGGTGCAAGGCGGAATCGTGCTTGATGAGTTGAATCGATTTCTCAAGCCCCATGGACTCTGGT
>CAZYSR010000425.1:0-1643 GCA_964649525.1 uncultured Gammaproteobacteria bacterium | reverse complement strand
CACTGGCATTACGAACATATCTACCCCAATAGAGGTTTGAACGCTTGGCATCAACCGCAACAATGACTTTGTTACAAGTTTGCTTTTGGGCGATTGCAGCCATACAGGAAACTGGCACAACTGGCACGTCGATGCCAAATGCCATACCTTGTGCTATCCCAGCTGCAATTCTAAGTCCGGTGAACGAACCTGGACCGACACCAAACGCTACCGCATCAATGTCTACGGCTTCCAACTCAGCACTAGTGAACATCTGGTCGATCATGATTAAAGCCGATTGATTATGATTGCGCTCAGCCCGCAACTGTTCACTAAAGATCTTATCATCCAACTTCAGAGCAACAGAAAGCACATCATCAGATGTGTTGATGGCAAGAATGTTCATGTCGAAAAAAACTGATCAACTCTCGCCAGTGAGTCAGACCGGGGCATCGGAGGCAGGCTGTCCAAGAATGCCTTGCCGTACGATTTCTGATTAATGCGTGGGTCGCACAACACAAGTACACCACGGTCCGAGGCATCCCGAATCAACCGACCCGAGCCTTGCTTCAGTGTTAACACCGCACTCGGCACCTGCCAGTCATTGAAAAAACTCCTGCCGCTTTCCTCCATCAGATTACGTCTGGCGTTTGCCTTTGGATTGTCAAATGGGGCGAACGGCAGCTTGTCAATCACCACGCAGGACAATTCGTCCCCTTTTATGTCAATCCCTTCCCAAAATCCCATAGTGCCCAACAAAACCGCGTTGCCATCCCGCTTGAACTCCGCCAACAGGCGCGTATTGGGTCGATCGTATTGACAAAGTAGTTTGTAGTCAATGCGTTCTGCAAGATATTCCTTCGCAGCTTTCATTGATGCAATTGTGGTAAATAGTACAAGCATCCTTCCCTTTGATATAGGCACCAACTGTTCAACAACCTCGACAACCCGCCTATCGAATTCCTCACGACTTTGATAATTCGGTAGAGGCATCTTAGGTGGAAAATAGACGAGTGCCTGATTTTCAAAATCAAATGGACTGTCCCAACGCTGGTGGATGGTTTCACTGAGTCCCATACTGTGCTCAAAATGTGAAAAATCTTCCCCGACTGCCATTGATGCTGAAGTAAAAATCCAGCTACCATCGAAATTTGAGATCGCCGGTCCAAATGCACTGCGAGGTTCTAAGGGTAACCGGTGAAATGAAAATCCCTGTCTGGTCTTTTCCACCCAACTGGCGACTTCAACATTGTCTCTCTCCAGAATAGTCTTTGCATCCTCAGAGATTCCCATAGCGAGATCGCGACATTTTTCGATTTCCGGTGATGAGTCAATGTAAGGTTCAAGGTTTTGTACCGCGTGATCCAAAGCACTCACGATGTTCCAATACCGAGTGACAAGATCCTGTCGATTCTGAAACTGGTCCAGTGACCACTGCGTCAATTCGACACTCATCTTTTGATCTAACTGATCAGTTGCTTCGGATACCGACTTTGTGATGGATTGTGCGACTTCGAAATCCAGATCAGCAGTCTTTTCTGCATATTCCAAATTTTCACAAAATTCATCGAGACGTTGTTTTGAAACAGTCAAGCTAAGTGATTCGCATGCTATATCTGGAAACCGGTGAGCCTCGTCAACTATGACCACTTCAACTCCATAGG
>CAZYSR010000424.1:0-9212 GCA_964649525.1 uncultured Gammaproteobacteria bacterium | reverse complement strand
CACCAGCGAAGAAACGCCATCTGGTGACCGCTCAACGAAGGCCGGAGGTGAAACTCCGGCTACACTGCTAATCAAGCATAAACCACGGATAACGACCTTTCCGAGGCTTGAATCCGAGATTTTAACGAACTGCACGCCACTTTTTTGTGGTAAGAGTGTGCCTTTACACCAATTTTCCCTTTGAACTCTATGTAATTTTTCCGAATCGTCGCACCTTGCGAAGAATCACAAAAGGTTCGCAAACCGTCAAATCATCCATGGTTCACCCAATTTGCTCATTTGAGACCTCCCAAGATGTGTTGCCGCTCTTTCAATATCTCCTTGAAATCGGAATAAACTCACCCGGTCTTGTTCATGGTCTATCGCGTCTTCCAACTCTACGATCAGACGTGCCAGCCGGGTTGGCGACAATCTGCACTGGAATACAGAGAATTGCAGTCGTTGGCCGTACTTCTCGCAAATGCTCGCGACTCGCTTCAACCGATTCGCACCAACATTACTGTCGGTGTTCGCGATGTCATAAGCAACCAGAATGTCCATGTGTCAAGACAGCAGCACAAAGGCGGGGTAGGCGAGAAGATCACCGCGCAAATAACGAGCGAGCAATGTCGCCTGTACCGAAGGCAAGGCCCAACGGCCCACAGATTTCCCCAGCAACTTATGCTGAATTTCCTTGTTTTTTTGTTCTTCCCAAAGCGACAACAGTTCCCTGCGACCGTCTTCCGTCAGGTATACCCCGCCTCCTGGTGTTTCGGTAAACTGCTCTCGTTTGACTTGCCGACGCCGCACTAATGCAACCACGAACCGGTCCGTCATTGCCCGAAACTCTTCGGCCAGATCTAAGGCAAGAGAAGGCCGCCCCGCTCGGGGTCTGTGGAAAAATCCCATTTGGTAATCCAGTCCCACGCTTTCCAAGGCACCAATACATTCAGTCACGAGCAAGCCATAACAAAAACCGAGCATCGCATTGACTGGATCTCGGGGAGGGCGACGAGTTCTGGTGGAAAACCGTAATGGACCCGAGGAAAGAATCTCGGCAACCACGCCAAAATAAATTCTGGCAGCATCCCCTTCTAATCCACGCACTTGATCACTATTGGTCGTCTCGGACAATTTGGGAATCCGGCTGCGGATCATTTCACTTCGCTCTGCCAGCTGACCGCTTGCGACTTCATCCCTTTCGTCTCGGGACCATCGCCCGACCACCACACCGCTGTTCGCGAGTTTCGCGGCCACAATTATCTTAGCTAGTTCTAGCGATTTCATCTCGTCCATAACGGCTCCGTACTGAGCACTTCGTAAGTGTACGTTTCCCCCGGTCATTCCGTTTACGGTGAACCGCACCGAACCACTCTTTTTCAGTGCCACAACGCGTACGCCGCGCTGAACGCAGGCATCCAATGTCTGCGTCGTGATCTGAGCGTTACCCATCAGAACCAGCGCATCCACTCCTTCCAGCGGAATCTTCTGTTTTCCTTCTGGCGATGAAACCAACAGCGCACCACTTCGAAATTGCACACGGGCTTGATGGTTTTGGACGTACAAAGTATTCAGGTACCGCATCCGAAAATCACTTCTTCTAGGTAACGGGTGATCTTTCTTGGTGAACCTGACAGATTTGGAAGACAATGATGAAAAAGCTGACATGACTCACATCGTTCGTCGTCAACGGCCTCGGGTAGTATTCCCGTTATTAATTGGCTACGAATTTCTTCGATGACTGCAGTCACTCTATCTCGAAGTGCATTGGTAAGTTCAACGCGATCGCGACGCCTTCGTTTGCCGTACCACACAAACCCGTGGGGCACACTGACATCAAGCATTTCTTCCAAACAAATTGCTTGGGCACACAACTGCAAATCGGCCGCCTCGCCATGCCGCACACCGGACTTGTATTCGATAGGCACCACCGAGTCTCCGACAATTTCAACTGCGTCCGCACGCCCGGACAAACCTAACTTTTCCGACCAGAGAGGTATTCCACGCAATACCTTACGTCCCCTTTCGGTTCTACACCCTCCTCCATCAACCCTCCGATGAGCGCGAATTCCCTGCACCGTATGTTCATTGTCGCTCCATACGCCATCGCAGTGAATCAGTGCGCACTGCCTAGGACAGTACGCAAAATGCTCAATGGCTGATATCCAAATTACGGGTTCAATGCTCAAATTCGTTCTGATCCGTATGCTCGCGTGGGATCGCTAGCACTGTTGGTTTTGTAAGCCACACTTTTCCAACCTGCACGAACACCAATCAAATCCCATTTTTGGGGTTTGAAGGGATCCCATGCATCCAGCAAGGCATCTATTCCATCCATCCCTAATGGCTGGCACCATGCAGGCCAGTAGAATCTGTGGATATCGTCAGTTCCCCGATTCCGTCTCCAACCCCGCTGTCGACCCTTGTAAAATCGCGTGAATGGAAGCCGGGCATCAACACCAAGACCTCGCATGGGAAACATGGCTAGGCCAAAGAATGCCATTACTTCGACAATTGGATCAATCCACTTATCGCATTCATCTCCACCTGATCCGATTCTACTCAGATCGAAACCCAAGCCATTATTCTGTATTCGGTGCGCTTCGCCGGTGAGCGAACTTCGTATTCGACTCGGAGATGGTTCACGGACTTCCTGATGGATTCTTTGCAACCTGTGGTGGAGCCACTTTACGGTACCGGGCCCTGGCGGGTCGAACGGCGCATGAACAACTTCGCCATTTTTATCAACGCTCAAGTCTGTTACAGTAGACGAAAGTGTCCAAGATTGCGAATGGTCCCTTGCCGCCCGCGCACGTTTCTGAAATTCAGCAACGGTGATTCTTCTCTCCATAACTCCGAAACCCTTCCATTGGGAAGAGATCGGAAGCTCGGACACAACCCGTTCGGTCGGCCAAGATTCAGTAAGCGCATCAACTGGATCAATCTCCCCACTTGAAAATACAGCCAAATTGCCACCCTCGGTCCAGTGCAAGCGTATACGCGCATCAAGCACCGTAGCTCCAACCGCTGCTAGCCACGAATTTATCCAACTTGCTGGTATGCCCCGACAGGTTACTTCCCACATGGCGATTCCTCCTTGGAAGCAATCATTTCGCCGAAACCGCGTGGTCAGAGCGAACAATAATAGCTTCCAGCAATGCAAGTCCCCAAGGCCCGAAGCGTCCGTTGAGACGCCTGAAACGCGCTGGTTGCATCCAATCAACCTGAGAAAGATCAGCTGGAACCTCAATTTCACATTCCCTTACCTTTGTTCGAACCGACTTCGGGCTTCCATCTTTAACCGGAAGTACCAACGGCCTGCCCTTGCCGTGGTGGCTGATGATGAGGTGGAGTAGCAAGTCGCGTTCATCGCATTCACCCCAATCAGGATTGCTCGTAAGCCAATTTTCTGCGAGTCGCGCGGATAGGGCTTCATGTCGTCCACCGCGAGGCCATCCCGCAGCGACGCGCGTGGAAGCCCACTGGTGGCGGGGCGTACCCGACTTCGCCATAGCAACACTACTGACTTGATCGGGGTCTAGCCATCGTTGGAAACGCTCGTCCGCCTTTCCAATGTCGTGCAAATCTCCCGCAAGTTCGATAGTTTCCACCAGAAGCTCCGAAATTCCGATACTTCGCGCAACCGACCGGGCCCGGGCACCGACGGCGTTACCATGACCATCTAACGTGGCGAGTTTACTGAGCGACACCTTATCGACCAGCGATGTTTCATCGAATTCCGCTACGGGAAGTTCAGCTGCGGGACAGCGGACCGGTAGCCTAGGCACTTCATTTTTCGCTACCACGAGTTTCGGCTCTAAGGAAGTCGTAAATCGTTCCCACTCGTCTTTCTCCCATCCTTTCGGTGTTTCCACTGCATATCGAATAGTATTCAGTAATTTAGCGATAGCTGATTCCTGTTCGTTTTCGTTAACTTCTTCAGACTTGACATCATCGTTTCCAACGATCTTGCGTATTTCCTCGACAAAATCTCGTCCGCAAATTCGCTTAACTGCCTCCGCATTCAACGGCAACCCGTGCATTGTTAGGGAAACATCCACCACCGTTTCAGTGGCATCTGGGTTCCAGCCGAAATGGTCCAGCAGACCGCGAACCGTGGGTAAAACAACCCTGTCGCCGGGTTTCAGCTCGCGGGACGAGCGTAATTTCTCCAGAGTAACACTGTCGCTAGCAAGCCTGAACACCGATTCGTCCGCTATCACTTTGCGGAATACCGTCAACGGGACATCCACTGCCTCTGAGTTGGTCGGCCTAGGCCAAATACGTTCACCTGAGTCCGGAAGATGCGATCGCCAGAAAATCGCAACAGTTCTGATGGGGCTCGCAATACCGGAAAAATATGGTTCCACAGGCGCCTCCCCCTCTGGTGGCGTGGTGGTCTTGATCCACTCCCACAGGATGCCTGGCAGTAACTCTGGTGACCGCCCAGGATCGTCCTCGGGGCGTCCAAGCGTATCGGCAACCAGTCGTGGACATAAATCAACCATCCCCTCAGAGTTTTTCGGGGCCTGTTGTAGCCGCTCCAAGACGGTCGCCGGCTCCTCACCATATACTGGCCAAGATGCTCGGTCTCCAGCGTTTGCGGGTCCTTTAAGTGACGAATGAACGTAAATGGCCTTTGATTGCGAATAGCGGCCCATCCGGTTCAACCTACCCAGTCTCTGAGTGAGCGCACGTACACCACAAGCCTCCGTCACAAGATACTCCGCGTCCAGGTCTGCACCAACCTCTAGCGTTTGCGTAGCAACCACCACCAGATGGCACTCCCTTTCTCCCGCAATCCGCGTTGCTGGCATTCCACTAATGCTATCGAGAATCTTTTCGCGGACAGTTCTGGCTTCCCGCTCCCGTATCAACCCTGTCAGCAGAAGCACATTCGCACCTATCTGCCCATTATTCGAGATCTTCAGAAGGCGGTTGTGGACCTCTCTAGCAGTTTTTGGGGTATTAGCGAACACTAGAATGCTGGTAGGCACTCCCGCACCGTTTAGGAGTTCCAGTGCTGCATCGCACAAAGCTTTTGCGACATCCCCAGAATTAGCGATACGAACCTCAAGCGGCTTGCCCGCGTCCAAGCGTTTCACAACTTTTTCGTTTTTGTAGTCCATTTCGTCCAAATCGAATCGGTGCGATTCATCCGATTCTCCGGTAGCCGTGAGTGCCACCAATGCTGCTCGCGACCGATGTGAGTTCAACAAAGGTCGGGTACCGGGCATACAAGCGTCAAGTGCTTCTATCAGCGACTTGAGGTGCGGTGCGAGATGCGCCTCGTCCAGCAGTACTAGGCTGTCGGTGCCTGCCATCGCTGCGTCAACGGAGCGAAGACTCGATCCGTAACCTCGAAACAGCAGGCGGGAACCATACATGGGTAGGGTACACAAAATGACTGCAGGGCGCGCAGGATCGCTGGGTGTTCGAGACGAAATTCCACCACGCAGAGCAATCACCTCAAGAGGTGTTGCGCTTGAATCTGCTGAAATCCCACGCAGCCGTTGGGCAACCGCCGAAATGGCCGGTTTTATTAGAATCTTGGCATCTGTCGCACCTGTATCGCTCAATAAGGACGCCAACTCCTCGGCGTACATTGCGGTAGAATCCACCAGTAGCCGGCGATTAACAACCCACCAGATTCGCGTAGGTGCAGACCTTTCAGAAGGCGCACGATTCGCTTGGGAGGCGAGCCACCAAATTGCGATGTCTAAACAGGCAGTTTTACCCAAGCCAGTTGGAACGCCGATTTCACTAGGCCAACCTTCGGTCTTGGCTACTGATTCCGCCAGCCGTACCTGCCATGGAAAGGGTTCACGCCGATAGACCTCTCGGTAAAACTCGGGAAAAGATGGCATAGTCGGAATCATTGATCATCTCCCAGATCCCGTTCCCAAGGCACACACAGTCCAAATCCCCGTTGACGTCCTGAACCGATGACCACCGGCCCATTCACTTTTTCGGAAAAAAGCAATACCACATGCGAATAGGGCTGCCCCACCCTTCCCGGTCTATTCACTTCCACCGGCGCAAGATCTAACGCGCCGGAAATCAGTGGTGTCCGCGACGACCGAAATGCGACCGGTTTGGGGAGTCCGGCATGTACACACCACCTTGTAATTTCGGCAAGATCGAGCTCCCGGTGCCTTTCATGAATGGCGGGTACAACAGTTACCCATCTGCGAGCGGAAATTTCCCAACGTTTTGGATTGGCCGCGTAAGGACGTTGATTCTCAAAGTCCCAAGGAGAAACGATTGTATCGATTTCTTTGGCAACCAAATTCCTGATAGAAAGTACTGCATCAATCGACTTGCGTCGGATGTCCTTGTCCAAATTCGGTGGCAACCAAAGTGCTAGTCCGTGAATTCTGCCCTTTGAATGAGCAAATCCCGCATCCGGCAGTGCCAGATATCGGGCGATTTCGTACCCGGATCCGGAAAATCCGTGCCCATGCAGTACACCGGGCGGGTCTCCGTACAATCGTTGGTATCGATCCAGTACCGCAGCCTTAAAACAGGCAGTCAGAAACCCCAGCCTCCGCCCAGAAACTGCTTTCCGTAAAAGGAGCCAAGCTGCTACCTTTCCCTGTTGGGATACAGTCTCCCCTGGCTGGCGGTATGTCACGACATGTCGTAGTGCGGGAAACTGATACCGCGATAGGGAAGCACCCCGATCTTGCCACTGGTCGTACATGCTATCCAGAATCTTGAGATCACCGCTTTGGGGAACACAAATATCTTTCCTACCGCTTTCATCTGGAATAAAAACTTCTTCGGGACAATCCTTCACAGTCATTCGACTGGCAACACGCAAACGCGCTGGAGAGTCCGAGGTGCCCAAATATCCGATTCTCGCCGCCCGGTACTGAAGCGCTTCGAATATGGTCCCGGAGGGAGGTTCGACATCCCACCGATAAACAACCTTGGGTATCCGCGGTGATACCCGAACACCTAGCTGGACGAGCACTCCCGCTCGAGCCGGATATTCCATATGCGTCTTCTTAGCGCCCCCCTTTTCATGCTTGACAACATAACGTGGATTAATCTGTTGATGCAGAATGCGTGTATCCGCGTGAATTACTGGTGGCGGCAACCGCTCCAGCCACAGAAGTTCAGAACCATCTGTGAATCGGCAGTTCTCTCGGGTGCCGTCAGCGGCCACAAACGCAGCGAACAATCGAGACACCGATGGCGGCCATTCTCCTTCGGTTTGCCGCCCTGTGGCAGCAAGACCATTCGGGTCAGCGCGAAAGATACCATGCAAAAACTCTACGGTTACCGTGAACATTAATCGGTAAGCTCTGGCCACGTGGATGCGATCGCTTTTTCTAGATTTATTCTGGGCAACAAAATTGTGGGTTCCGCACCCCAGCCGTCAAGTGGGACATCCAATGACTGCGCGTGCGCTTTGGCGGACTGCAATAGTGCCAACACATTCTCGAAGTCCCCCAACGTTTTAACTTCGTCGCCATTTTTACCAAGCCAGGTAAGTCTGCTCGCCTCAGGTCTCAGTTCCGCTCCTGAACGGAGCGCAAAACCCCTCCCGAATGCAAGCTTGTGGGCGTAGAGTGCAAGAGCAACAAGCAGTGCACGCATCGCAGCGTCAGCTTCCACCGAACCATCCGGTCCCAAGCTGATACGGCGCAAATGCGCGAAGGAAAGGGTCGCCCTTTGCGAGATGCAGGAAAATGAGACTGCCGCTGGCATCGCGTCAGCGCCTGAAAAAGGGACTTGTCCGTGGCCGAGTTCGGAAAGTTTTTTTTTCTTTTCCCCAGTTTTCGTAGTATCCCTACCGCCAGTTGATATAGACCATTCTGTACGGTCGTCATCGCGTGACATTACTTCTTCCGTGACACTGAGGTTCAACGGGTCCCCTTTCACACCAAGCACCTTAGTTTCGATAGTCGCCGGTCGCCAACCGATGATTTCCGAAACCCAGGCACGGGCGTGTTTGGTGTTTTGACGCTTCTTACCAAGGTGGGATTGCCAGAATCCGTACAATAGTGCCTGAGGAAACCAAGCCATCAGTGGTCCGCACGTCTGTGCTGTCGCGTTAAATATCGACTTGCCCAGGCTGGTTTTTATAAAGTCCTTTCCTTCCAGCATTGCGTCCCGTAGATACGCATCCGCATTACGGTGCGGGAACTGTAAACTCGACAAACTTCTTGGCAGGTGGGGTGGTAAATGAGAAAGTCCAGACAGGTCGAGCACAATCTCCGGAATTTCCGAAGCGACACGGTGCAAGCGGAGTGCCTCTTCAAGCCGGTTCGCTTGTGAGGGTATATTGTCGATCACAATGACCAACGTGGGCTTCTCATCGTCTGGTTTTTCCCACCGCTGGTCGAGCTGATAGCTTCCACCTTCGTAGATGGCTGGTTTTACCGGACTACCAGCACCTCCGACCGGCACGAGTTCCGTATCAATCCGTATTCCGTCTTCGAAGGATGAATCCGCGCATCCGTGAATTAAATTGTCAAGTACAAGTTCGTTTGTCATGCCGGCCTCCATGAGCCGTAAAAGTCAAATTCGCGTTGGACGCAATACTCGTATAAAAATCAGCCTAACGTAAGACTATCTATCTTCTTTACTGGTAAAAGTTAACGTAATAAGTGAGAATCTACCCCAAATTATTGACAGAGCTAACAACCCGTTCAAGAGACGATTGCGCTGTAGTGTTTTTTCGCAATTATTACCGACTGTTATGAGTTCGGTGACCGAATTTCCACTTCTGGTAGAATATCAGTTAGTTTCACTTGATTAGAATTATTCAAATCAATCTATGACCGTGCCTATTTTGACAGGATGTATGATTAAAACGACAAACACTTAGAATGCGATTCCGTTCGCTGTTTTCTCTCATGCCGCTGGTACTCGTATATTTCAAAATACGTGATGAAACGGTTTATGGATTCACACGAATGTTTGTGAAATATCAATTGAGTAATGAAACAATATCAAATTCGTATACTTCCGTCCGCGAATGAACTGTAAACTCAAAAGATATGCATTGTCGATGTACAAATCCAATCCCTATTTAGTCGGTCCTGAATAAACCAATATTCTCCAGTATATCATTGTTACCATGAGGTATTGCTAAAAGTAGTGCGCCGGGGGTGGTGAAAATAAAAGCGGCGTATCTGGTTAGTTGGTAATATTACCAAACCAATAACCAACCAGAGAGGTACGCCACTATGGATAAGAATAACGTAATTTGTTTGAAAAGT
>CAZYSR010000423.1:0-2801 GCA_964649525.1 uncultured Gammaproteobacteria bacterium | reverse complement strand
GTGCGGAATGTGATGCCAAGCCCGGTCGGTGCGGATCAATTGGTTTTCTGACATGATCGGTGCAGACCCGCACTTGCGGCGGAACAGTTTCAGAGCTCGAGGATTTTCTGCCGGTATTTGTAGGGGCCTAAGCAAGATATCCTTGATTGGGAGTGCATGTTCATTGAAACGATTCCTTTCTTCCTTACACCTGAGATTGAGGACTAACCAAAACGACAGCTGGAATCATCTTGAATCGGGCCTGCACTAACTGGGCAATCTTCCTCGAAATGATAGTTTTTGTAATATAGAAATGATTTTCTATATTGCAAATACATATCGACTTGAATGCCACCAAATCAGTAATGCGGGAACACCATCATCAAAGAAACTGGATTTAAGTTAGGGGTCAGGAGAGAATTTTGATCCTGTATTTTTTAACGTAATAGTCCTTTCTCCATTGTTAGGGACTGACACATTTCTCTGACTTGGGCGGTTTATTGGTGAATTGTTGTGATTTGTTATTTGGGATTCCCTAGAGTCGGTAGTTGCACTACACGCCTATCTCAACAGTACTGCACCGGCAAGCTCTGCAGCCTTCTTATCAAATGTATAAAGTATGGCATTGTCATATCTCGCCGCAGCTGCTGCGATCATTCGGTCCGAAAACTCGGCTCCACCCCGACGATATCCATCCACCGCTCGAACTATATCTTCGGCAACTTCAACATAAAGTTCTGCGGTAGCAACTAGTTCTTCTAAAACAGATGCGATTTGATCACGTGAAAATCCGTAATATCTTTCAAGAACCCATGACAACTCCACAGCAACCTCCCTACAGATGAAACCTGGGTTATCAACTGTTAAGTTTGCAAGTAAATCACGAGCCACTTGTGCTTGGCGAGCGTCATCGTTCACCAGATAGCGTACGAGAACATTTGTGTCAAGTGCAATCACTCGTCAATTGCTCCATCTGCTATTGCCCGCTTCATATCTTCAATTGTTGCTGGTGGTCCTTCGTATTGACAGATTCCAAAAAGCCGGGAAAGAGGACGAATTGGGATAATTCTCACTTCACCGTTTTCCAATACCACATATCGCACGCGATCTCCAGGTACAACTCCAAGCGATTCTCGAACAGCCTTGGGTAAAGTTGTTTGTCCTTTTGATGTAATTACAGAGCTAATCATTAAATTTCCTATAATGTCCTTACATATCTCATTTTAGCCTTGATAATAACATATTTGTAAGGATAAAGTCAAAATTATCAGTGGTACAACCATAAATCATGACTTAAATCCTCATGGCTATCTCCTCAAGACAGAATTAGAAGCACGTTCACAAATAAGTGAAGGAAATTCTGCAATTGCATTTTGAATCTTCAGTGGTTGATTGTCAATGAAGTTGATCATCCGCTGTGTCATCAAAAACGCCACATTTCGATTATTCCAACTAGTCAATTACTTTGTGAATAAAGTGTCAGGTCCTGAGGAAAGTGATGAGTGGTGTATTCAGCAAAAGTGAATTAAAACGCGTTCATAACCGGGAGTCTCAAGTTTCCAAGTTCAGCAAATTCGTGAATCCTCGACATTGACATAATCTGGGTATGAATTGTCAAATTAACTCAAATCAGATAATCTACGTCTACATATAAAGCCTTTGCAATCACCTGCAATGTTTTGGCAGAACCAATGTGCTTGCCTCTTTCAATTTGAGAAAGACAAAACGGGTTAATACTAGCGAATGCTGCAAGTTTTTGCGTGTCAAGCGACCGTGATTGCGATAAACTCTAGTGGCGTTTTACCGACCAGTAAACGGTCAAACAACATGGAGTATTACCATATATGGCAACACTTCACAGCAGAGCAAACCCTTAATCTTCCGTGCACTTATTCATCGTAGTATCATCAGACAATGCACACTCGACAACAGGAGTTTCTTGAATTTGCCTATACCAGCGGCGCGCTGAAGTTTGGTCGATTTGTTCTTAATTCCGGCCGAACGAGTCCTTATTTCTTGAACACTGGCAACTTCTCAAATGGCGCTGACCTTATGAAGTTAAGCGGTTTCTATGCCGATACGATTGCCCAGCGGTTCAGCAGTGAGTTTATGTTGTACGGGCCGGCATACAAAGGCATTCCCCTGGCCGCAGCCACCGCAGTTTCGCTCAATTCCAATCACAACCGCTCGGTTCCATTCGCGTTTGATAGAAAAGAGGCAAAAGACCACGGTGAGTTGGGCTGGATTGTTGGTGCACCTCTGACTGGTGATGTTGTCATCGTCGAAGATGTCATTACTTCAGGTCACTCGGTTGAAAAAGCAGTTGACATTATTCAAAAACAAGGCGCGCGTCCCGTGGCTGTTGTCATCTCATTAGACCGAATGGAAAAATGTGTCGACTCCGAGCAGTCCGCGGTACAGCAGGTACGGGAGAGGTATGATGTCGATGTTCTATCGGTGGCTACATTTAACGATTTACTGGAATTTGTAGATAATATGAGGGAGTTGAACAACACCTCAAACCAGCTTAATGCGTACGGCAAGCAGTTTGTAGTTGACTGACTATATTCGAAGTAACAATTAGACACTCATGCCTTTATCTCATTCAAAACACGCAGTTTTATTTGGTGGCGCCGGATTTATTGGATCACATCTGATCAATGCATTATCGCGGGATGGATGGGCGATGACTGTTGTTACCAAGCATCCACATCGACACCGAAATCTACTGGTTGTTCCCTCACTGAAGATGGTTGAAACCGACGATTTATCGAGCGATTACATCGGCAGCTTAATCAGTGAATCTGACACTGTTGTAAATC
>CAZYSR010000422.1:0-6634 GCA_964649525.1 uncultured Gammaproteobacteria bacterium | reverse complement strand
TCAGAATCTGTGCTGAACGACCTGCCGACGCCGATCAAGCGTCCAACGTATGACAGGTCCACCCTAAAGCCCGGAATTGTCCATATCGGACTCGGAAATTTCCAGCGCGCGCATCAAGCCTGGTACTTACAACAACTGTTCAACCTTGGACTGGACCATAACTGGGCAGTAGTCGGTGCAGGTGTTCGCCCATATGATTCGAAGCAACGTGAAAAATTCCTGAAACAGAACTGTCTGTCGACTTTGATTGAGTTGGCACCTTCTGGTATGTCAGCAGAAGTTGTCGGGTCGATGATCGACTATGTGCCAGTCGAAGACGGAAATACCACCCTCATTCGCCGCATGGCAGACAAATCAATCCGAATCGTTACATTAACGGTAACGGAAGGCGGTTACTACATCAATCCTTCGACAGGAGAATTTGATACATCCCATCCTGATATCAGGCATGACATTGCTCACATAGAACGTCCTCGCACAGCATTCGGCGCAATCGTTGCGGCGTTAAAAATACGACGCGGCCAGGGTATTGGGCCATTTACTTGCCAAAGTTGTGACAACCTGCAAAGTAATGGTACGGTATTGCGCAGAACTGTCGTTTCGCTGGCGAGAAGCATTGAACCGGATCTTGCTGAATGGATTGATACGAACTGCGCTTTTCCTTGCTCAATGGTCGACTGCATCGTACCTGCAACTGGTCCGGACGAACTCGCACTGGTACGGAATTTTGGCATTGACGACTCAGTGCCAGTGACACATGAGAACTTCCGCCAGTGGGTTATTGAAGATGACTTCTGCGCTGGACGTCCTGACTGGAGTCTAGTCGGTGTGACATTTTCCGAAAGGGTTCAGGATTATGAGACGATGAAGATCCGCATGCTCAACGCAGGTCATCAGGTCGTTGCGATTCCCGGTGAAATACTGTCTATTGAAAGAGTCTCAGACTGCATATCAGATCCTCTGATTCAGGCATTCTTTCGTAAAGTGCAACGCGACGAAATCATACCCCATATAAAACCGGTTCCGGACATCACTCCAGAGAATTATCTGAAACTACTCGTTCAGCGCTTTTCCAATTCTGCACTTGTCGATACATCGAGACGTGTTTGCTTTGACGGATCCTCTCGCCATTCAGGATTTATTCTACCGATAATCCGCGAAGGACTGTATTCTGGCGCTTCGGTTAACGGTTTAGCGTTGGTTGAAGCGTTGTGGGCACGCATGTGCGAAGGTACCCGGGAAGATGGATCAATAATTGAACCGAACGATCCGTTCTGGAATGATCTTCAATGCACCGCGCGATTAGCCCGGCATCATCCTAGAGTTTGGCTGGAACAAAGTGGAATATATGGCAATCTTGTCAATGCAGATGGCTTCGCCACAAAGTTTGACTACTGGCTTAGTGAAATATGGTCTAACGGCTGTGAATCAGCGCTAAAGACATATACCTCTGTTTAGTGGTCAGAACAGTTTGAATTGAAAATCGTTCATTTCAGTTAGTTGCCCCGGTGCCGCTAACATAGCAAACACTTGAAATTGAATGGATCGATTCATTCCATAGCAGGAATTGAAGTCACTCAAACAGTACTATCAACAGTCTCTTTGAAAGCTGGAATGTCGTGTATGATTTTTGCCATCAAACTGTGTGGCAGCGTCGCACCCTCGCTGGCAACAATTTGATGCCACCAAACAATAGTACTTATCTCAGCGTCAGCTAACCGGGGCTGTCGCCGCTCCCATTGGATCAACCCGAATCGTCACGATTTCCATTTCGTGATACTGCTGATGCCGCACGGACGAAGCATAGTGCTGCAGCAACCGCAACGAGATCTCACTTTCCCCCGAAGTTTCCAAGTTGTATTGCTGGTGCTGTTGGATCCGATCCTCCAGGTTTTCTTCGCTCGTCGCGACAATGAATTCCAGCTCCGCCTGTGAACCATCGCGGGACGCTATGACGACAAGTCGGCGATTACCGAGATTCTTGTTTTCATCCATCCGAACCAGCGTGAGGAGAGCTTCTTCTGCAACCATGCTCAATCGCCGAGTCATATCCGAGTCCCAACCTTTCCGATCAGAGAACTTCACGATAAACTCATTGAGTTCTGGTAAGGCTTCAATGTCCAGCTGCGACCGAAACCGCATACGCCGCGGATTCGTGAGCTCCATGAACAGGGTCAGGATGATTGCGGTGAGCCCTCCTGTAGTCACACCGCTCTGGAACATTGTCCCCCACAACGGACCGAAGTCCGGCGGGATGAACAGTCTATACTCAAACGCGGCACCGACCCAGAAAGAAACTCCCGCAATCAGAATTTTGGACCTGTCGGTTCCAAATTGAATAACGGTTCGCGCGCCCTCGATAAACATGAACCCGATCACCACGACAAAGTATCCTGTTATGACAGAACCTGGGAGGTTGCTGAAAAGGCTCGATACCTTGGGCAAAAACGCAAGCGCGAGAAATATACCGCCGATGCAATATCCTACTCTGCGAGAAGCTACTCCAGTGATCTGGATAAACGAGACGATACCTCCGGTGGTGACGTTGGGTACCGTTCCGGCAATACCGCACATTAAGTTACCCACTCCAGTGCTACAGATCGCTCCCTGCACCCTACGGAAGTCGATTGCTCGAGTCTGGCGCCATGAGACCTGTTGCACGGCGATCACATCTCCATTCACCTGGATGGAGATAATCGCACCGATGAACAGGAACGCCGGAAGAAGTGTCCAGAAGGAGGTGTCGAAGGCAAGTCCGAGCCCCGGCCAACTACCGATCGGAAATCCCACCCAGTTGGCTTGCGTCACTCTCTCGAAGTCGTAGATGCCCAGAATCACGGCTGCTATGCAGCCAACGATAATACAGATGATAGGGGCCCAGAGCCGCACCGCGGCTGAACCGCGGAGGGTGAGGACTACGATCACGATGCCAGTTACCAGGGCGACCATGAAGGAATCCCCGCGTCCGGATTCTGTTTCCGTTTTTAGCAGATCGAAAACTACGGAGGCAAGGGAGAGTGTAACTATCATCAACACTGTACCGCCTACCAGCGGTGTGACGATTCGCCTCAGGATGAACAGCCACCGGGAGATAAGTATCTGGAACGCCGCCGTGACGAGCACCAGGGCTGTCAACGTCGCCGGTCCCCCGTCCACCAGCGCTATTATGCAGAACGGGATGGAAATAAAGGATGTACGCATGGGAAGAACCAGTCCCGTCCCCATGCGTCCAATTCTGGCCACCTGTAGCAGAGTGGTTATCCCAATGCTCGCAAGCGTGGCAAAGATCATCCAGGCTAGATAGGAATCACCCCCCCCCGATGCTTTCACCACGATAACCGGTGTTATCAAGACTCCAGCTGCATAAATAAAACATGGCTGCGCGCCTAGACCCAGAGAACTAGGTAGCGTTGGGCTTTCATGCGGTTCGTAACACGGACTCCGAGATGCAACTGTCGTTGTCAACTGCAATTTCTCCTGTCTTCAGAGCTCTTGATGCCAGAGAACCGTTCAAGAGTCGGGAATCATGACGGTGGAATGGAAGTGCGATTCGGTGACCGTGAGTCGATGACGGTCATGCCCTGAATCCTTCTCACCTGGAACTTGGGCCAAGGATGGCTGATGACGCATTTCTACTATGACTATGTTCCGGCGCCTAATCCGGATACTATACCGCCCACACCACTATACCCCTATAACTGTGTGCGCTGTGATATGCGGTGGCAAGCTAACCGGCAGTTTTGAGACGACGGCTTCTGCTCTTAACCGTTCCGCCAGAGTTTCCACGTCTAGTTCCTCAGCTGTTGCTATTTCATATTTTTCAATTAGCGGAAGGAGGTTTTTGAACGTGGCAGCCCGTTGTTGGTAACCCGGCCATGTAGCAGATCCACCAATCGGAGTCTCCAAATGTAAAGTAGGTTCGGGCAAACCTGCTTCAACAAACGCGCGATACAATTCTGTGCCCATGTCAATGTGCGCTCCTGTACGCTTGAAAACAGCGCACTCCCAATCAATCAGCTTTCTGAGAAGTGGTGTCTCAGGGCTAGCAAGAGCCTTGTGGAGTGCGAGATCGACCTCTTGAAACGCAACGATTCCACCGGGGCGTAGGTGCGTCAGCAACTGTTTGATTGCATCCGCAGGATCAGGGATATACATCAGCACCAATCTACCGACAACGGCATCAAAGGTGTCTGAGAGTTCAAGAGATCGAGAATCTCCAGCAATGAATTGAACATTTCCGAAGCTTGCCGCATTCGCCCGGTCGCGTGCCGTTTCGAGGATTTTGTCGTTGACATCTACCCCAACAACAAAACCATCGGGGCCGACAAATTCGGCGAGTGTGAAGGCCACATCTCCAGCACCGCTCCCGACATCAAGCACTCTCATCCCTTTCGTGATACCGCTCCTGAGGAGGAACCGCCGTGTCATTTCGTCATACAGTCGTGCATTTTGAATCAGACGTTTCGTTTCCGCTTCGCTGCGACCCATCGTATATTGCGCATGGTCGTTCATATTGGATCCCGTGTAGCGCCTTGCCGAAGGATCTGTTGCGGTAACCTCCCGTAGTTTAAACGCATGTTCATTGACATCACTCCCGAGATCGTCATCCTTGGTGGCAACCAGCACTTCCCCAAAGCCCCGGACTATTCAAATTCCCCGTATAGGTTTCACGGGACAGTCCAGTAACCTGTAGCACCAATCCTCGTGGAGATCACCATCCTTAGAAATTTAACGATGGCTGGACACTTCGCTATTCGACGTCAAACACCGATTTGATGCCGACGGCTACGTCAGCGGGAAGCGAGATAACCCCTACGGAGGATCGGGCGTGGCTACCATTTTCCTCGCCCAGAACTTCAATCAGAAGATCGGATGCTCCATTCATCACAGCAGGGATCTGCATGAAATCCGGCGCCGCGTTCACAAAGCCGGTCAGTTCGATGGCCCTCGCGCGGTCGATGTCGTCCTTCAGCGCCGCCCTGAGTTGCGCTAAGATGTTGAGGGCACAAAGTCGCGCAGCCCTGTAACCATCTTCGACGGAGAGGCCGCCACCGAGCTTTCCTGTTACGCGCTCGCTGGCAGTGATAGACACCTGGCCGGCGATGAAGACCTGATTGCGGCTGATTCGGTAGGGTACGTAGTTACCGAAGAGATTCTGCACCTCCGGCAGGGCAATTCCAAGTTCGTTCACACGTTGGTCGAATCGTGTCATTGTTCTGAAATCCTCCTTCGAATGTTTGTCGCAACTCAATCAAAATCCAACTCCACACTAGTTAACTTTGTCGTTTCTTGAGCATGGAGCCTACCCCTTGAGTCGACAGGGGGTGAGACGCCGTTCACCATAGTTCAAATCGGTTTGCTCCAGCGGATCACCGTGCTGCAGCCCGGTAAATATAACAAACATTATAGAACGAACAAATACCAGATTGCGCCAGTGCACGTGTGGTGACCAATGACAGGCTGACGGGAAAGATGCGCATCATCATAGTCTAAAATCAATCGACCAATAGTGAGCCTAGTCTGACCACATAAGAAAAAAATAGATACCAAGTTAGTTGGAATCGGGTAGTGCGTCTGATGAGAGCCGTTGGATTAAAGGCTGAGTTTTCTAACCTTTTGTCTATACAACAATGAAAGGTGTCAAAGTCCACGGCATTAATGGATCTAGCGGCGCGTGAATTCAGCGCCCGCAAATTGGCTCAGCTATTGCTGTCAGACATGATGTATCTGCATACCCTGAATGGCTTTCTGAATCTCTGGGGGAATCCAGGATACCTACAGTCGACGCTTCACAGGATGGACCATGCAGAAGAGCCAACAGTTCAGTCTGATGGTTAAGGACCTGTAGATGGCGCAATTGATTCGCAACCCTGTTCTTTAATCGGAACAGGGTTCGCAGCGATTCGAATTACAGACTTCCTTTGGTCGAAGGAATGACACCCGATGATCGAGGGTCGTATTGGGCAGCCATGCGCAATGCGCGGCCAAAAGATTTGAAAATGGTTTCGGCGATATGGTGTGCATTTCGCCCACTCAAATTACTAATGTGCAGCGTGATGCCAGCATGATTACAAAGGGCCTGAAAAAATTCACGAAACAGATCAACGTCAAAGGTACCAACACGCTCCCTAGGATAAGTGACATCGTATTCCAGCGTTGGTCGCCCGGAAAAGTCAATAACTGTTCGGGAAAGGGCTTCGTCTAGTGGTACATAGGCATATCCATATCGAACAATTCCGGACTTGTCCCCGATTGCTTTAGCAATTGCCTGACCAAGTGTAATCCCCACATCCTCGACGGTATGGTGCGCATCAATGTGTAGGTCGCCTTTAGCCGAAATGTCCAAATCAACCATTCCGTGTCGTGCTACCTGATCAAGCATGTGTTCGAAAAAAGGCAACCCCGTATCTAGTTTAGAGATTCCGCTGCCGTCGAGATTTAAGTCGACACGGATATCGGTTTCTCGGGTGGTTCTTTGTATGTTAGCCGTTCTTTGTGAGTCAGTCATCGCTGTGGTGGTCTCTAACCATGTATTTGAGTTAACTTCTCTTGCTTTGCAAGATTGGTGTTGATTGGAAATTTTCTGTACATTCTTTAATTCAGTTAAATGAATATTTGTTTACCCAGACAGGAC
>CAZYSR010000421.1:0-3285 GCA_964649525.1 uncultured Gammaproteobacteria bacterium | reverse complement strand
GTGGGTCGGAAAATTGTTATAAAAGACAGAAATAACAAAAATCCTTTAAGACAACGATGGTGAGAAAGAACAATTGAGTATTTCTACAGACCCTGACAAACCATTGGTGGGACATGTATTCAAGATTGCATTTGACCCATTCATCGGCAAGCTTGGTGTATTTCGCGTTTACCAGGGACAGTTGAACAAGGATACACCGGTTTACATCGATGATGCCCGAAAGGCAGTCAAGTTCAGCAACCTTTATCAAATGATGGGTAAACAGCACACTGATGTTTTTGAAGCAATCGCTGGAGACATTCGAGGCATCGCAAAGATCGATGAAGTCAATCAGAATAGTGTGCTATTGACAGAGGGTTCCGACAATGCGATTACCATGCAGACTCTTCGCACACCGTTCCCGATGGTTGGTCTGGCGATCGGTTCAGCCAATCGGGGTGATGAACAGAAAGTAGCGGAGGCGTTACAGAAGATTGCAGTCGAAGACCCTTGTATTGCATTATCCAGAAATCCAGCTGCAAATGAAACAATTATGCGAGGGATGGGAGACCTACATTTGCGTGTGGCACTTGAGCGAATGAAAGAAGTTTACAGTGTTGAGGTTACAACTTCCATACCTACGGTCGACTATAGAGAGACAGTGACCAAGTTAGCTGAGGGTCACTGTCGACACAAGAAGCAGACCGGCGGAGCAGGTCAGTTTGGTGAAGTGTATCTGCGTGTAGAACCTTTGCCTCGAGGTGATGGATTTGAATTTGTTGACAATGTTGTCGGTGGTGTCATTCCTTCTCAGTTTATTCCCGCGGTGGAGAAGGGGATCAGGCAGGTACTGACGGGTGGAGCGTTTGCTGGATTTCCATTGCAGGATATTCGGGTAACGGTTTATGATGGTAAACATCACTCGGTCGATTCAAAGGAAATTGCATTCATTACCGCAGGCAAAAAGGCTTTTATTGATGCAGTATCCAAAGCTGGACCGATCGTGCTTGAACCTATTGCTGACGTAACTGTAACAGTACCGAGTGGAAATATGGGTGATATCGCTGGTGAACTTTCATCCAGACGGGGTCGAATTAGCGATACCGACTCACTGCCTTCCGGGGCAGTCAGTATTACAGGTGCGGCACCGCTCGCTGAAATGTCTGATTTTCAGGCAAGACTCAATGCAATATCGGGTGGAGAGGGAACCTTTGTGATGGAGTTTGGATCTTACGAACCTGCACCGATGGACGTACAGAAAAAGCTAAGCGCTGAATTTCAACATCCAGAAGACGATTAGGCTGGAGAGTCGGATTGAACCATGGCTGAACCGGAAAACACTACCCCGGCTACATGCCCGGTTTCTGGTAAACCGGTGCCAAAACCCGGAACAGGCGGCGACTCAGGTGAACAAAAAACGCTGGTACTGACTGGTGCAAGTCAGGGAATTGGTCACGCAACTGCAAAATTGTTTCAGGAGCATGGCTGGCGTGTCCTCACCTGTTCTAGGCGCGCCTTTACTAGTGCGTGTCCCTGGCAGGAAGGTCCTGAAGACCACATTCAGATTGATCTTGGTGACCCGGATCATCGTTCAATCGGATTGGCCGAGCTAAAGAAGCGATTAGCCGGTGGCGCATTGCACGCACTGGTGAACAACGCAGGCATATCACCCAAGGGTGAGGAGGGCGCACGGCTTGGTCCGACTGATACTGGTATGGCGACCTGGCGTTTGGTTTTTGAGGTGAACTTTTTTGCACCCATTGTTTTGGCTCGTGGGTTGATGGCCGAATTAATGAAGGGACGCGGCTCAATTGTTAATGTAACTTCAATCGCCGGCAGTCGGGTCCACCCGTTCGCGGGAACGGCCTACGCAACATCGAAAGCAGCGCTAGCCGCATTGACGCGCGAAATGGCATCTGATTTTGGTCAGAAGGGTATTCGAGTTAATGCCATTGCACCAGGCGAAATCGACACGCCAATACTGTCCCCTGGCACATCAGATCTTGTACGGAATATTCCCATGCATCGTCTCGGCACACCCGACGAAGTTGCGCAGACAATCTACTTTCTTTGTGCCGATAGTTCGAGCTATGTGACGGGGTCTGAGATTCATATCAACGGCGGCGAGCACCTTTAACGAACTCTAGAGTGAGTGCGTGGTGTAGTTGCACCTCACCGACACCTTCACTGCCTCAAAGCCACGGCGTGCAGAATTGAAGCTATGAGCTCACGAGGGTCATGAATCGGGTGATGCCATCCGTGTAGATTTCTTTGTTATCCATAAACCCTTCCAAGTGTGTACCGGAAAGGTCCAGGATTTGTTTTGTTCCAGGTGAGGCTTCGAAAAGACGTACAGAGTGGTGATACGGCACAATTTCATCATCAGGGCTGTGAATGAGTAAGGTGGGGCCGAAGTACTGGGTGACTCTTTCAAGATTGTCGTATTTCCATCGAAGGAGCAAGTCAATTGGTAGCCAACCATAGATGTGCTTGGACATGTCGGTTATCGAAGTAAATCCGGATTCCAGAATCAGTGCGGCTGGTTCGGATTTTGTCGCAACCCAACTTGCCATAGCGGTGCCGAGCGAGCGGCCGTGAAGCACAATCTTGTTCGGGGGGATGTTTCTGGTTTGAGTCAGATAATTCCACAAGAATTCGGCGTCTTCGTATTGAGTCTGCTCAGTCAATTTGCCTTTGCTAGGCCCATAGCCACGGTAATCGTAAATAAACACTGAATAGCCCAGATCGTAAATCAGCTGGACCGCGTCTAGCATGTAGGATTTGTTTCCAGCATTTCCGGTGAATATCCAAAAAGTGTAATCGGAATTTGAGTTGGGGATATACCAGGCATGCAACCGAGCATTATCAGGCGTAGTGAGGTAGAGATCCTCGAATTCCATGCCCTGACTCAGTGGATCACCTACTAACTGTTCGTAGGGGATATGAATGAGATGCTTTTGAAAGAAAAACATGAATACGCAGATTGCGGCGTAAATCAATAATGCGCTTGAAACAACTACGCTCAGGATTTTCATCACAGACATGTTTGCTTCAGTCAGGTTTCTGCTTTCCATCGAGGGGAATGGACTAGGTGATTTGCGGTAATCGCAAATTCCGTATTCATTCATTATTAACCAATTTCACTATTCGTTTGCAGTGCAATATCACTGGTGTCCCGTTAACGAGAGAAGAAAGTTTTGTATCTGATTGATAACAATAAAATAAAACACTGTTTTGGGGTGTTGGCGATTTCAGCGCAGAATGCACCGACACCCCGCCACAGTGTTGTTGTCAATCTGGAGGTCT
>CAZYSR010000420.1:0-2082 GCA_964649525.1 uncultured Gammaproteobacteria bacterium | reverse complement strand
GTCCAAGTATCGAAGAATTGGCGAATTGTCTTTCGATTTGAAGGTCAAAATGTTCGAGATGTTGATATGGTTGATTACCACTAGGAGAAGCTAACATGCCTATGAAAAATCCCCCGCATCCAGGATTATCGGTGCGGTACGATTGCCTTGAACCATTGAACATTAGTGTCACAGAAGCTGCACAGCAACTAGGGGTGAGCCGAAAACAACTTTCAGACATTGTAAATTGCCGAGCTGGAATTTCACCTGAAATGGCAATACGTTTGGACAAGGCTTTTGGTGGTGGGGCGGAAACCTGGTATCGACTCCAAGCTACTTATGCAATGGCTCAAGCATTGAAAAGAGCAGATCGAATCAACGTTAAACGATTATCACCTGTCGGATAAATACCGATCACTCTCTTCCAGAGATAAACTGCTTCAAATCTACGCACTTGTCGTTTTTGATCAGTTTTTTGCCGCCAACAACAAGTTTCGTTATTGAATTTATACACGTCGCATGGTTCGCCTTTTACAATCGCATCGTCTTTCCTACGGACAATTGTTCAACCTTAACTAGTGCAGTCGCTTTGTACCATGGAAATGAATCGGTACGATCAGAAACGAAATCAGACTATCACGCTGTCCGATCAAGAAATACTCGTGGCGACCAGACATCAACGGGCCCGTATCGTGGTTCCGTAAAGTCCCGCATGTTACCAGTAATCAGGACAGCACCGCCAGCAGCAGCCGTTGCCAAATAAACCTCATCATCTGAGTCGCTTAGACCAAACTTCAAATTCGCTGGCTCGACAATGACGGCCAATTGCTCGATTCCTTGAATTAGTGAAATCAAGGTGCTGAAGTAAGGTATCAGTCTGGGCCGTCCGGCCACGACTATATATTCAGACAGAATCGGGGTAGACAGTATGATTTGATGGTGTCGTACAACTCTGTCGACTACTTCGCGGCAGGTGCCATCCGTTTTTGTCCCGCTGAAACTAGAACATTGCAGTCCAATACCACCTTCACACTTCATGGTCGCGGCGTTCGCGGCGTGAGGCAGAAATTTCCTCAATCGCGTCTTTCATGACCTCATCCTCGGAGCGCTCTAGATCCTCAGGTGGCACACGCACCTCTGCATACGTCGAAGCGAATCTGTCTGCAATTACGTTCCGATCCACCACTTGCTTGACCCTGAACAGAATCCCGTCATTGAAGCGGATTGCCTCCATGATGTCCCCCTCGTGGAGATTGATGTCCTTACGCAACTTGGCTGGAATGGTGACTTGGAACTTCGGTTTGACTGTTACTAAATTCATGATAGCTTTGCGCGATTATTGTTGGAAAGTTGGAATATTGTAATTTTATACCAGTGTGTGGCAAAATCGACATGTTCTACGTTCTGGAACGCAGAAATGACCTCGGTTAGTTCTCAGATTTAGTTACTGATTACAATTCTCCAGAAAAATGCATCCGTGACTAATGGACACTTACTGAACGTTGATTCGCTTCAGTTGAAGTGCAAATATGGTGGGCCGTGCAGGAATCGAACCTGCGACACCCTGATTAAAAGTCAGATGCTCTACCGACTGAGCTAACGGCCCTATATCCGCACAATTGCTTCGATGAACCAATATCAACCTGTCAATTGAATCAGTTTAACAAGAGTCTGTAAATCGAGATTGGAGAAGCAAACTCTTTATCCAAGTTTGCTTCCTATCGATTGTTTGGTTGTGAGGCACGTGAATTATAACCAATGCGAAATCTAGCAATTTGATGTGTTCGATCAAATTTGCCATATAGAAATCTCTTGCGTGAAATGTGAGGGCTTTGTTTACGAATGAGTGAAATGAATAGACTCATTCAAATCGTGTACGAGATTCTGATGACAAAATTAGCGGCTTGTGGATGCGTAGGGAGATTGCCAGACATTATTCAAACCTTTCAGCATTGACATCATCTACCAGTGAAACATATGGGGTAAATTCTGATTCAAATCAACTTGGATGAATTCAAAGATAATTTGACCCCAAATTTACTGAAAGTGGCACCCGGGAAGTCCTCATTCTAAGCATCCCATCCTAATGAATCTACATAGTTC
>CAZYSR010000419.1:0-2570 GCA_964649525.1 uncultured Gammaproteobacteria bacterium | reverse complement strand
GATTCCGGGAGCCGAATGCCCCTGAAGGAATACGAGGTCACCACCGTGATTCTCACTTGGTGCATGCCAAAAATGGTTAAAGCCGACATCGTACAGGGTAGCGGATGATGCGAAACTGGCGATATGCCCGCCGAGCTCAGTCGAAACTCGATTAGCCCGTACAACTATGGCTAGTGCGTTCCACCGAATCAGCGAACGAATTCGCCATTCAAGTGCATGGTCGCCATCACTTCTCTCTTCCTGCGTCAGCCCAATGGTGTTGAGGTATGCAGTTGTTGGTCGATGTGGTATATGAACGCCAGAGCGTCTGGCACTTTCAATTAGCTGTTCAATAAGAAAGTGAGCCCGTTCATAGCCTTCGCGTTCAATGACGCTAGACAGAGCTTCTAACCACTCTTCAGTTTCGATCGGATCGATGTCAGCAAAAGTTAAGGTATCAGCCATCAATTACTCGGTCTTTGATGAAGTTAACGCAATAAATTTATACATTAATTGCGAGTTCTTCAATTCTCAATTTGGTGAGTATATAGACCCTGATTTAACGGGATTGTTCAGTCTATTTAACTTCGAGAATCGGTTCTTTCATGTTTGTCTTTTTCAGAACTTCAGCCAGACACCTGCCGGTATGTGAATCTTGATTTTGAACCACGGATTCTGGCGGACCGGCTGCTACAATCAGTCCACCATCCGCTCCACCTTCCGGCCCTAGATCAATGATCCAATCTGCTGATTTTATGACTTCCAGGTTGTGTTCAATAACAATCACGGTATTACCGCGATCACGAAGTTCCAACAACACCGATAGCAGTTGTTTGATGTCTTCGAAATGCAATCCCGTGGTGGGTTCGTCAAGAAGGTAAAGTGAATTCCCCGTATCTTTCTTTGACAGTTCGAGCGACAGTTTGACGCGCTGCGCTTCTCCACCAGAAAGGGTGGTAGCGCTTTGACCGAGTCTGATGTATTCAAGTCCGACATCACTGAGCGTCTTCAATCTGCGGGCAACAGGCGTGATGGCGTTGAACAGTTCCAACGCGTCGCTGACTGAAAGCTCCAGCACCTCTGCAATATTGAGCCCTTTGTAGGTGATTTCCAGAGTCTCCCTGTTGAACCGTGAACCGTTGCAAACCTTGCACCGCACAAACATATCCGGTAGAAAGTGCATTTCGACCCGTACTAATCCATCACCTTTGCAGGATTCACACCGACCACCTGGAACGTTGAATGAAAATCGACCGGGACCGTAGCCGCGTGCACGAGCTTCCACAGTTCTGGCAAACAGGTTTCGAATCGTTCCAAAAAGACCGGTGTAGGTTGCTGGATTAGACCGAGGCGTACGCCCAATTGGTTGTTGATCAATACGAATGATTTTGTCGATCAATTCGAGTCCAAGAATTCGATCATATGCTGCAGCAGTCAGCTTGGTTCGATTCAATCTAGAGGCGACCGCAGGATAAATTGTTTCGTTGATCAAAGTGGACTTCCCAGACCCTGATACGCCGGTCACACAACAGAAAAGTCCGAGAGGAAGGTCAACATTCAACCGCTTGAGATTGTTGCCCCGAGCACCTTCTATTCGAAGCACTCGGTTTGGGTCGAATGGAGTTCTCAACAGTGGAATTGAAATTTGATTCTTGCCGCTAAGGTACGCACCTGTTAAGGAACCTGGAGTATTGACAATTTCATGAGGTGTGCCTGTAGCCATCACCTGGCCGCCCTGTGCACCGGCTCTAGGACCAAGGTCCACAATGTAGTCAGCGCTTCGAATTGTATTTTCGTCGTGTTCGACAACGACCAGAGTATTACCCAAGTCACGTAATCTGTGAAGCGTATCCAATAGCCGCTGATTATCCCGGTTATGCAGCCCAATTGATGGTTCATCAAGGACATAAGTTACCCCAACCAGTCCTGATCCGACTTGTGATGCCAAACGTATACGTTGTAGCTCACCGCCTGAAAGAGAATTGGTTGCGCGGTCAAGTGTTACATAGGTAAGCCCAACACTAGATAAAAACTGTAGTCTGGTCTTGATATCTCTAACAATTCGCTCCGCGACTGTTTTTTTGTGATCGTCGTACCGAATCGATTGAAACCAGCTTAGTGCATTGCTCACATTCATGCTCGTGATGAAGTGAATGGGCTTGTCATCGACGAACACATTTCTTGCACCGATTGACAAACGGCTACCACCACATTCTGAACAAGGTTTAGTTTCGAGATATTTGGACAACTCTTCGCGCACCGCATCCGAACTGGATTCCCGTAGTCGCCGTTCAAAATTCGGAATGACACCTTCAAAAGGACGCACGCTTCGGTAGGTTTTGCCGTTTTCGCTGAGGTATCGCATCGAAATTTTCTGATTATCAGTGCCGAATAGTACGATTTTCTGTATTTGTTTTGGCAGTGACTCAAATGGTTGGTCTAGATCGAATTTGTAGTGTTTGGCCACCGATTCCAGCATGCTGTAGTAATAACGATGACGCACATTCCACTCCGCTAGTGCACCCATTGAAATGCTTAAATTAGGATCCAGAACGATACGTTCCGAATCAAAACGGGATGTATAGCCAAGT
>CAZYSR010000418.1:0-2756 GCA_964649525.1 uncultured Gammaproteobacteria bacterium | reverse complement strand
GAATAGAGTGCTCAATATAATCCCAAAAATAAATTTGTCAAGGGTAAATTTGAAGAAATTTTTCTAAGTTTGGCGATTTATGACCAAAAGCACTTGAGATTCTAGCTATGAAAATCGATATTCTTTCCAACCGCGGTTCTTTTGGGCGTGACAAATCGAATTCTGCTCTTGTAAATTGAACGATCGATCGACCATCATAAGCAAAACTTGAAGCAGAAAAGTTATCCACAAATTTTGTTAATAACTATGTGAGTATCTTGTTCAAATAGCGAAGTTCTGCCGTTTCATTGTGTGGTAAATAATTGACCACCTAGTTCACATGAAAAATTCTAAAGAAGCGAAAAAAATAAAATAAATATCAATAATAACAAGCAAATAAAAATTGTATATGTGGCAGGTAGTCAAATTTAATTGCTAAATATTAATATCGGAAATTCTTCAAAATATTGGATTGTAGAGAAAGAAAATTGAATCGTACTTTGGAAACAATTCACTCGCAGCGAAGTGCGAAAACGCGCTCTAAACTGTTTCAGTATGAGCGGGCAGTCAATTTGATACGGAAAGTTACCGACCATTTCGCTGATGAAACATGTGTGATTAACCGATCACTGACGGATACGGTTTCTTTGTTGATTGAAACTGATGCAGACCAAGATTCCAGTATGGTTGCAATCTTGCGAGGTTACAGGGATTCTTTACCTATTCGAAAAGAAGTGATTCGAAAGCGCTTAGGCGGATCTGTCGCCGATCTTTATCAGAGTGCGGAGCGATTGGATACACTTTCAGTGAATATGGGGCGGGTCGATGTACAGGATGTAGCATCCAATCAGCAAATTGATTTCAGCAGAATTCTTATTACCATGGTTGATGACCCGCGCGTGGTTAACATTCACCTTGCAGAGTTGCTTGTTCAAATGAGAGAAGCCAAGACTCTGTCGCAAGCAGCACAGCAGTTGCTTGCAAAACAGGTACTATCAGTCTATACACCGCTTGCAAATAAACTTGGAATGTGGCGATTCAAATGGGAACTCGAAGACCTGTCATTCAAATACACTAATCGTACGGAATTTGATCAGATTGCTTATCAGCTGGATGGACGTCGGGTAGAACGTGAAGCCTACATCGACACCTTTGTCGCCGAACTTCAATCCCTAATGGACAACTCAAATATTGGCGCAGCCGTCAATGGACGAGCCAAACATGTGTATGGCATCTGGCGAAAACTGAACCGAAAAAATGTCAACTTTGACAGCTTGTTCGATGTACGCGCAGTTCGTATTCTGGTCGACGACATTGCCTCCTGCTATGCAGCATTAGGTGCAGTCCATGCCTCGTGGACAGCGGTTGAAAATGAATTTGATGACTACATATCGGTGCCAAAACCAAATGGATACCAGTCGCTTCACACTGCAATCTACGGCCCGGACTCCAAAACCGTTGAAGTGCAAATCAGGACCTGGCAGATGCACAATGATTGTGAGTTTGGGGTTGCGGCACACTGGTTGTACAAGGAAGACAACAATTCCAGTACCTATCAGGAAGGAAAAATTCGGTTGCTACGCCAACTAATGGAATGGAAGGAAGATGTTGCGGACTCGCAGTCAAACGACACTTCTAAAGCCGATGCCAGCAACTTGGCGAGCACTTATGTATTCACACCAGCCGGAAAAGTGGTGGAGTTGCCAGCATTCTCAACCCCCATTGATTTCGCCTACGCCATTCATACTGAAGTGGGACACCGGTGCAGAGGTGCGCGGATAAACGGCCGCATTGTATCGCTCACTCACGTACTTAAGACCGGCGATTGGGTTGAAATTCAAACGGTAAAGTCTGGCGGCCCAAGCCGCGACTGGCTGTCTTCAAACCAGAATTTTGTAGTCTCTTCCAGAGCCAAGGCCAGAATACGCCGGTGGTTCAAACTGGAAGAATATAGCCGATACGAAGCTCAGGGACGTGCATTGCTGGAAAAGGAACTTGCCAAACACGGCTTGTCAAAAATCAACTTTGACAAGTTGGCTTTGAGCAACGGTTACAAGAACAGTGAAATTTTTCTAGCAGCAATCGGAATGAAGGAATTGAAGACTACCCATGCCATTTCAAGTCTGATCGAATCCGAACCCGAAGAATCGGAAATCAAGCTGCCCAAACGCGGATTGGAACCAAATGCTCCAGCACTATCAATTTTGGGCATCGGAAACCTGCTTACGAATCATGCTTCGTGCTGTGGTCCACTGCCTGGTGATGATGTCATCGGCTATGTCACCCTATCCCGTGGCGTGACCATTCACAAGCGCGATTGTGGCAACATAAAGCGAATGTTGGAGACTCATCCTGACCGGCTGTTGCCGGTTGACTGGGAGTATAGCCAATCGACAAACTACCCTGTTGATTTAGAGATGATTGCAGAAGGTCGATCAGGATTACTACAGGAAATTACCTCGGTCATGTCAAATTTGGATGTCAGTTTAATCGCGCTGAATACACCTCACATTCGGCCAAATGAAGTGGGCCGAATCAGTATGACCATTGAAATAAGTACCGCGGTTGAATTAAAGAATGTTTTAGCGAGACTCAAAGGTTTGGACCGGGTTATTCGCGTCCGGCGCCAGCAGCCTTGAATTACGAAGTGAATGTAGAAAGATGAAAATTGAACTCACGTTGCGACTGACAGACACGAGAATTTTCACGGAAGCTTCGCTCTTCAAAATAAACATTCAGTTGGCGGTCAATAAGCACTACAGTGGAACTTCGGGTAC
>CAZYSR010000417.1:0-6168 GCA_964649525.1 uncultured Gammaproteobacteria bacterium | reverse complement strand
AGTGTAAACAGAATCCCCCATGCTCCAAAACCACTGTTTTCAACGATATCGATGACGATATCGTCACCGCCAAGCGATCGAAACACATAGGAAAACGCGGTTGCGCCGATGAAGATGAAAAACAACATGGCACCTGTCAATGCTGATCGCTCAACTACCGACCGTAGCGTTTCAAAATTCAACCTCTTTTTCAATGCCGCCATCAACGTCGCACCCGCAGCACCAACGCCAGATGCTTCTGTCGGGGTTGCCCATCCCGCAACAATCGATCCTAACACCAATACAATCAGTACGACTGGAGGTACCAGACCATTGAAAATCATTTTCCAAAATTCACGGGCGTCTTTTGGTCCCAAGTCTTTAGGCAGTGGTGGTGCAAGTTCAGGTTTGATGGAGCAAATCACAAAAATGTAAAGTGCGTAAATGCTGGCAAGTAGTAGTCCTGGAAAAACTGCTGCAACAAACAGATTGCCTACTGAGCGACCGAGCAGGTCAGCCATGATCACGAGCATGATGCTTGGCGGGATTAGAATTCCCAGTGTTCCAGATGCCGCAATAGTCCCGGTAGCGAGAGGTATGTTGTATTGCCGTTGAAGCATGATGGGCAAAGCCATGAGTGTCATCATGACAACAGACGCACCAATAATCCCGGTTGTCGCAGCCATAATGGTTCCCATAACAGTCACAGACAGCGCCAAACCACCAGGTACCCGTCTCAGCAAAACCTGTAGACAATAGAGCAAATCGCGCGCGACTCCGCTCTTTTCCAGCATGGTCCCCATAAATATGAACATTGGGATGGCGACTAAAACCAAGTTGTCTGCTATACCACTCCAAATTCGACCAACGATGTTAAAAAACTCGATCGGAACAAATACATCTAGGTAAACCCCAAGATAGCCAAATCCCAAACCGATACCGCCAAGTACCGCGGCAACCGGATAGCCGGAAAATAGCAGAATCGCCAGCGCAAGAAACATGAACAGCGGCATATAATCGATGAAGAAGTCAAGCATTAATTCGCTCCGTCATCTCTCTCCATTGACCGGAAGTTCCACCTCATCCAGGTGGACCGTCTCAGCCTTCTCTCTTTCGTCAACAATCTGAACCAAATCGGGAGTTCCAAAAAGCTGGACAATCTTTCTAAATGCCATACCGATGGCACTAAGTAACAGAATTACAAACCCGATTGGTAGCGCCGCTTTGATGATCCAGCGATAGGGCAAGCCGGTTGCAGAGGCGGCCATTTCATTCTGTTCGAATGAACGATGCCACCAGTCTGCTCCGTAGTAGATCACGATGATGCAATAGGGGATAAGAAAGAACAGACAACCGATCAGTTCAATCCAAAGTTGCGATCTTCTGCTGAGTCGTTCCCGAACCAAATCAATTCTTACATGTGCATCTTTGAGATAGGCATATCCCAGGCAAAACAGAAAAAGGACTGCATGAATGTGCCACTCAAGTTCCTGGAGTTTGGTTGAGCCAAGCACAAGAAAGCGACGGGTAATGACATCAAAAACGATCACAATCATGAGCGCGATTGCGACCCATGCGGTCACTCTACCGATCCAGACAATCCAAGCTTCGGTAATCTCATCAAGTCGCAGTAAGAATTTCATGCCGATTCAGGTTTTGGCCAGCGGACAAATTTAAACCAGGGATGCACTCAGGCATCCCTGGTTTTTTGTAAAAGTCACCAATCAGGTGAGAATCCTGGTTTTACAGGTAACCGAGCTCAGCCCAAACGGAATACTGCTCTCTAAATGCCTGCAGATGATCCCAAACTCTTTTGAAATCAGGATTGGCTGCACTTTCCTCTGCAACCACTTCAAGCCACGCAGCTTCAAGTTGATCCAGAATTTCTTGTGGCCAGCGATGGATGTTCACACCCTTTTCCTGTAACTCGATCAGTGCCGGGGACTGAATGGCTTCCCCTTCAAGCAGGCCATATCGAAAGTTGTCGCCGCAGGATAATTCAAGCCAAGCCTGCTGCTGGTCAGACAGAGCATCCCACTTTTCCTTGTTCATTAAAATTTCAAACAAAGTGGATTGCTGGTGCCAACCAGGGAAATAGTAGTGATTCGCAACTTGGTAGAAGCCGAGATTCAAATCAATAGCTGGCATCGAAAACTCTGTTGCATCAATTGAACCGCGCTCAAGTGCTGGAAAGATGTCACCGCCAGCAATCAACTGGGTTGAAACTCCCATTTTTTCCATAACTTTTGCGCCAAGTCCAAAGAATCGCATCTTCAGTCCCTTAAGATCATCAACAGATGTAATTTCCTTTCGAAACCATCCAGACGCTTCAGGCGCAATAACACCACAGATCAGTGAATAAAGACCATGTTCAGCATAGATCTCATTCATCAATTCCTGACCGCCACCAAAATAGATCCACGCACCGTATTCACCGGCTTGGGGGCCAAATGGAACGGCTGCGAACATGGCCAAAGCGGAATTTTTTCCATACCAGTAACCAGGCGTCGACCAGCAGGCATCCACTGCTCCAGAAGCGACCGAATCAAAACACTCGGCAGGTGGAACAAGTGCACCAGGATCGAAATATTTAATTTCAAATTCACCACCAGATACTCGATCAATTGTTCCGGTTACGTGGTGACCAAGCGTTCCCAACTGTGTGAGATTCTGTCCAAACCAGCTTGCCATCTTCCAGCGAACTTTGTCCGCCGAAACAGGAGTTGAAGCGAGTCCGGCAAAGGCAAAACAGGCAGCTACAATTACTGCCATTACTTTTCGGGATAGCATAATCTATATACCTCCATAGTTTAGTTGACCCGTTCTGCGGAATTGCAATACAGGTCGCATGATTACTCAATAAATATACATTGACCAATGAAACTTGGATTATAGGGAAACTGAACTGTTTTCAATAAAAATTGGTATCTAATTTCAGAAGTTTGATCAGTACGTTAATTTTTTCCGATCGAAATTCAAATTTAGAGAGGTACTGAATTTTCATTAATGATCGATCCACTTAACCAATCAATTCATCTCGCCGACATCAGGAATCTTCTTCGTGAAAGTAAACCTGCATTAGTCGAAACTACCGACCGTAGGGAGGCAGCGGTCTCGCTGCTGCTTCGTGAGGACTTAAAGGGAACAGAGTTGCTTCTGATTGAACGCGCACACCGAGACGATGATCCCTGGTCTGGACAAATGGCGTTTCCAGGAGGCAGGCGCGAACTCCAAGATGATACGGTTTTGGATACCGCCATTCGGGAAACTGCTGAGGAAATTGGCGTTCGTCTGGATGTCAAAAATCGAATCAGCCGGATCGATGATCTGGTAGCGCCCAGACTAAGCCACGCGCATGGATTGATCATTTCCTGCCACGTTTTCGAAGCGCGAAGACCTATACATTTCGACCCCAATGAAGAAGTTCACGACCTGGTCTGGGTACCAATTGCTTATCTTCTACGTCCCGAAAGTCATACCGCCGAGTATCGACCTCCAGATTATGATGGGGTATTTTCGGGGTTTCGAATTGGCGATGAGGATAACCGCATCAACTGGGGACTGACTTATCGGATAATCTGCAGTTTCTTACGTACTCTCAACTTGGCTGATTTCTAAAAAACATTGCACGAGTAAATCAACAATTGGTGATGTTTAATTCACCCGCCTCTTGGTATCTATATTCATTCCATTAAAATATGTGTTAACTCACTTAATCTAATTGGCACTACACCTGTGAATTCATCCCTCTCGACTCCTGTTACCGACCAGTTTAACCGACCAATTCGGGATTTGCGCGTGTCAATCACAGACCGCTGCAATTTCCGCTGTGTCTACTGTATGCCGAAGGAGTTCTTCGGCTCAAACCACGCATTCCTGCATCGTGCGGAACTTTTAAGCTTCGAAGAAATTGAGCGCTCAGTGTGCGCATTTGTTACGAACGGCGTTAAAAAAGTCCGAATTACTGGTGGTGAACCGATGGTGCGTCGTGACCTCACTGACTTAATCGCCAGGCTTGCGGTGATTCCAGGTGTTGAAGACTTGAGCATGACAACCAACGCATCGTTGCTTACACAGAGTGCTGCAGAAAAACTGTATGATGCTGGACTTCGCAGAATAACGATCAGTCTGGATGCCATTGATAACGAGGTGTTCAGTGCGATCAACGATGTTAAGTTCCCAGTAGCGCGGGTTTTAAGCGGAATCAAAAATGCTCAAGCGGCCGGAATGTCTCCCATCAAGGTCAACATGGTTGTTGCGCGGGACATGAATGAGAATGAAATTCTACCAATGGTTCGACAGTTTCGAAACTCCGATGTCATCTTGCGATTCATTGAGTTCATGGATGTCGGAAACACCAATGACTGGCAGATGGATAAAGTCATTTCAGCCAGAGAAATTCTAGACATCATTCATCGCGAGTATCCTCTAAAGGCAGCCTCACCAACCTATCGCGGCGAAGTCGCTAAACGCTGGATATACGAAGATGGTGGCGGTGAAATAGGCGTTATATCGTCTGTAACGGAACCTTTTTGCGGCACCTGTAACCGCGCCAGACTTACAGCTGAAGGCAAGGTATACACCTGTCTTTTCGCAACCAGCGGATTTGATCTCAGAAAACACATCAGGGAAGGCGCTGACGTTGATCAGCTCACAGAGCTAGTTCGAAATCTCTGGTCCGGACGATCTGATCGATACTCGGAGCTGCGCTCGAATGCCACCGTCAGCCTGCCCAAGGTGGAAATGTCCTACGTCGGTGGTTAGTTCAACACTATCGACGTATATCAATCCCCCGAATTTGGAAATTTTCAGTTATTTCTTGACCAGATGTTCCAATAGTCGCGGCATCAATTCAACCAGATTACATGGGCGGCTTCGGTAGTCGAGCTGGAATTCAATCAACATATCCCAGGCATCTGTACAAGCACTGGCCGACCCAGGCAGGCAAAAGATATAAGTCGCATTGGCAACTCCGGCAAATGCTCTCGATTGTAGTGTTGAGGTTGCTATTTTTTCGTAAGACAGAACTCGAAACATTTCACCAAATCCGGATATTTCCTTATCCAGCAACGGTCGAATGGCTTCCGGCGTTCCGTCTCTACCAGTAACACCGGTTCCCCCTGTCGTCAAAATCACCTGAATTTCTGAATCAACAATCCATTGACACACTTGAGCACGCACTTGGTGAATGTCATCGGGTACGATCTTTTTGTCAGCGACGCGATGACCCGATCTTTCCACTCTACCAACAAGCAAGCCACCGGATTTGTCATTGTCCTCAGTCCTTGAATCGGAGATGGTCAACACCGCAATAGAAACTGGAATGAAATCTCGAGAAGTATCTATCTTTGTCATCGCTGAAATTGTAGAAATAAGTAGAAACTGATCACTTCGTCAATTTTAGATCATTAGCGTTCGTCCCCTGCGGACTGATTCGGTGCGTTAATAACACCTTCCTAAACCGATACAATTTAGCTAACTGCACTTTGATTTTCACTGATCGCTGAATAGTGCGACACAATTTTGTCAAATTTTCTATTGAGGAGTCAACAATGTCAGAACCAGTCGTGGCGCAAAAAGCGCCGTTTGAGAAGCAACTGAAGCCCGGAACCGTTTGGTGGTGTCGATGCGGCCGGTCAAGCAAACAGCCATTTTGTGATGGATCTCACGCGGGAACAGAGTTCGAACCAGTCAAAGTAGAAATTGGCAAAGAAGGTAAGTACTGGTTCTGTGGCTGCAAACACACCAATAAACAACCGTTTTGTGATGGTACCCACAATTCCTTATCGTAGAAAAGCTCGAAAGTTAGTCACTTCGATCCATTCTATCCAGCCCCGCTGAGTTGGATGACTAAAACCCACACACTGGCGCTGACCCCCGGAGACCCGGCAGGCATCGGGCCTGACCTAGTTGTTATGCTGGCCAATTCATGTACAGTCGATCGAATTGTTGTCATCGCTGACCACAGTGTACTGACTGAACGCGCGAAGCTTTTGGGCAGAGATGTCAGTTTTAGCGATTATCTGCCTGAAAAGCGCACAGCAGGGGTTGAGATCATTCACGTTGACTGCCAATTTCCGGTTACACCTGGCAAAGGTGATCATCGCCATTCCAACTATCTCATAAACACGCTTAATCGGGCGGTTGAAGGCTGTCTTTCGGGAGAATTTGATGCGCTGGTCACTGGAC
>CAZYSR010000416.1:0-4233 GCA_964649525.1 uncultured Gammaproteobacteria bacterium | reverse complement strand
ACTCAGAACATTGAGCATGTCGCATTAGCCGCTCGACCTGATTTTCAGGATATCTTCGTCGACTCAATGGCGTTTAAAGGAGCACCATTCCCTGTTTCATCCAAGTCTAGCCGCCAAAGAAGACAAGAGCGACGACAGCGGCAACTCGTATAAAATGCTGTAATATATTTTCAAGATATTCTTCGAAAAGCAGGCATGCAATCCGACAACAGCGAGTTGCGCACCCTGCCACAGATCCACTTGTTATTTGGATTTCTGGGTGCTGGAAAGACTACATTAGTCAGAAATCTTCTGCAAACGGCAGACCCTGATTACCCGACTGCAGTGATTGTCAATGAGTTTGGCGACGTCGGAATCGACGGCGATATTATTCAGGGAAACACCATCGACACAGTTGAGCTAGCTTCAGGCTGTATCTGCTGTACCCTCAAAGGCTCGCTGATGAACGCAATTGAAGAACTTGCAAACGACAAAGGTGCTAAACGCATCGTTGTTGAAGCGACTGGCGTTGCTGATCCCGAAGACATGCTTGATGATTTAGAGGACTCCACTATTGCTGAAAAAATGGACGTGGCACCGATAGTCGTCGTCGTTGATGCATCTTATTTCAACAAAGTCCGACCGATGCTAGGTGAGTTTTATGTCTCGCAAGTTCTGAATGCCGACATCGTGATCATTAATAAAATTGATCGAACGGATGAGCAGGAACTAAAGAATGTGACTGAGCAGATCAAGGAAATTAATCCGTGGGCTGAGATTCGATTCACCGAGTTTTGTGATGTCGACTCTAGCCTGGTGTTTTCCCATAATTTTTCGGCTTTGCTTGAAAGATATGATTCTTCCAACGGCGAAGATCATTCACTTCACAATCATGATCATGACGAACACCACCACAATCATCATGATGACGAGCATCATCATGCTCATGAGACGATGGAATCTTTTGTTATTACACCGCACGAAGACGTTTCGCAAGTTGATCTGGAGAGAGCCTGCGGACAACTTCCCGATAACGTCTGGCGGATGAAAGGTCATATGGTAGTCGGTGGCCAACCCTCGCTTATTCAGTATTCAGGCGGTCAACTGGAAGTGTTTGAGGCTGAAATGAAATCACATTATCGACTGGTTTTTATTGGTCGAAATCTCAATCCAGAGTCTATTGCATCTGGGTTCGGTGTTCCAATTACTGATGCAGCCTAGTGAATATCTCCATAAAACCTATCCATAAAGATAAATCACTTAGCGATTTGGCTTATGAAGAGCTGGTTAAACGGATTACGCGTCTAGAATTATCACCGGGTTCAGTTCTTGCGGAAAGAAGTCTGGTTGAGGAGCTGGGTATTGGCCGAACACCAGTAAGAGAAGCCCTGCAAAGGCTGGCAATTGAAGGGCTTGTAGTTCATCGTTTAAATCGCGGAATGTTTGTGTCTGAAGTCGGAATAACCGAAATTCAGGAAATCTACGAATTTCGCAGCATTATCGACGGATCTGCGTGCCGACTTGCTGCAATGCGAGCTACAAAAGCACAAGCGGACAGCCTCATGGAAATTCATCAGGCACTAGTCGCTGCAACCGATCAGGATGATATTGACGCATACGTCGATGCCAATCGAGACTTCTACAAGGTGCTCGCAGGTTCAGTACGCAACGCGTTCATAGCAGAAACCATCCCGCGCATCATGAACCTGCATTTACGACTTTGGTTTCTCATTTCCGAGCGGCTTGGCAGTTGGCATTCAATAGCGCAGGCGCATGAAGTGATGACCCGCGAAGTTGCACAGGCAGTCGCAGAGCATGATGCGGACCGAGCAGAACGTGCAATGCAAACCTACATTGAACAGCGGCACGAAGACTTACGTCGGGCACTCTAGTTCCAGACGGAAATACGGGAAGTTCGTCTGAATTTGCGTAAGGCTTGAGCAGTATGGGATCGTTTGGATTTCGTCAATTTGTCCAAAGTTCCCTCTACAACTATCCTCCCTCCTGAATCGCCTCCTTCCGGGCCCAAATCAATTATCCAATCAGCCTCTGAAATCACGTCGAGATTGTGCTCGATGACAACAACGGTATTACCAGCATCAACCAAGGCGTGAATGACCTTGAGCAGTTTTTCGACATCAGCTGCATGCAGTCCAACAGTCGGTTCGTCCAACACGTATAGAGTCCCAAGTATAGGTCTAGCCTTATGAGCTGCCTGAATTTTGTAGTTATCACGCGGCAGCGCCTTTGCGAGTTCCGAAACCAACTTAATTCTCTGAGCCTCTCCTCCGCTCAAAGTCGGACTAGGCTGACCAAGTCTCAGGTACCCAAGTCCCACATCCACGAGTAGACCAAATACACGTTCGAGTGACGGCAGTGCCGAGAAAAACTCCAGCGCTTCTTCAAAACTGAAATCCAAAACTTGAGCAATTGTCTTATCTCGATAATGAACGCTGAGCGTTTCCTGATCAAATCGAGCGCCATCACAACTTTCGCATCGCACCCTTACATCAGGTAAGAAGTTCATTTCAATTTTCTTCTCACCCTGCCCCCCGCAAGTTGAACATCGTCCTTCCGCGACGTTGAAGGAAAATCTTGATGCGGTATATCCCCGAAGCCGTGCTTCCGCAGTCTCTGCGAATAATTTTCGAATAATCTGCCATACATTGACATAAGTTGCCGGGCAGGATCTTGGCGTTTTCCCAATGGGTGTCTGATCAACCTCCAGCACTCGACGGACCTGATTCCAACCGGTGATGATGCTGCAGTAGTCCCACAAATGTTCATCTTCATCAGATTGCTTTTTTGACAACACTGATGACAGGTTTCGAAAAAGCACGTCACGAACGAGCGTACTTTTTCCACTGCCACTGACACCGGTTACACAAATCAATGCTTGAATTGGGAATGATGCGTTGACATTTTGCAGGTTGTGTCGATAAGCACCGCTAATTTGAATGGCATTTTTCGGTTCTACTGCTGCACGGGTTCTTGGCATTGGATGCTGCAACGGTGATTTCAGCATTCGCCCTGTAATTGAATCGGAATTTTCGCGAATTTCTTGAACAGTTCCAGTCGCAATAACCTCACCACCGCGAACGCCACCTCCGGGCCCAAGATCAATGATGTGGTCAGCTGAAACTATTGTGTCTTCATCGTGCTCAACCACCACGATCGTATTTCCTTTGTCCCTGAGCGAAGCGAGAGCTGATAGCAGCAACTGGTTGTCCCGGCTATGCAATCCAATCGTCGGTTCGTCAAGCACGTAGCACGCACCGCAGAGACTCGATCCCAATTGGGCAGCAAGACGAATTCTCTGTGCTTCTCCGCCACTCAGCGTTGGTGCTGCACGATCAAGTGAAAGGTAAGATAGTCCAACTGATTCAAGGAACGCAAGCCGTGAAGTCAATTCGGCCAAAATATCTTTTACTGCCACCCGTTCTCGGTCAGTCAGTGTCAATTTGGAAAGCCTGATTCTGGCTTCTCGCACTGACCAGCGAGTCATTTCATCAATGGTAATTCCGTGAAACTGAACAGCCAGCGCTTCGGGATTAAGTCGTCGCCCTTCACATGTACCACAGACCTCACCATCTGTAAGGTGTTCCAAGTCCTCATCATCCTGACTGTTGTCGGTATTCTTAATCGCCAATCCGGTACCAAAGCACGCATCACACCAGCCCTGACTTGAATTGTACGAAAACAGTCTCGGGTCCAACTCTTCAAACGCTCTTCCACAACTGGTACAGGATCGACTGGTAGAATAAAGTTCCAGTTTCCGGCCTTCGGTTTCCTGATCCAGCGCGGGATATGCAATTCGAAAATGTCCATCCTTGACTTGCAATGATTCGTTAATTGCCGAAATTAGATTTTCTCTGGCAGATGCGTCATCTGGACCCAATTCGACCGTCGCGACTGGTAAATCAATGCTATGCAGACGGTATCGATCAAGTGGCTTCCAATTCTGAGTCGAATGCAGTTCGCCATCCACAAGTAGAGAAGGCGCTCCACGCTTCAAAGCCCACTGCTGCCAAGGATTATGATTTCCTTTGCGCGACACCACCAGCGGCGCAAGTACGCTAACCCTTGTATTCATTCGTTCGCGAATAATCTGTTGAACAATGGATTCGATTGATCGAGCATGAATCTCGACATTGCATTCCGGGCAGAATTGAATCCCAAACCTTACGTAGAGCAAACGAATGTAGTGGTAAATTTCTGTGAGAGTGGCTACGGTACTTCGGCGCCCTCCTCGGC
>CAZYSR010000415.1:0-2656 GCA_964649525.1 uncultured Gammaproteobacteria bacterium | reverse complement strand
TATGAAAGTGTACTGCTAAAGACGATTGGCGCTACTCGACGATACATTCTAGCCACATTTTCACTTGAGTATTTGCTACAAGGCACGGTATCCGCTTTGGCAGCGACATTTCTGGGGTCGCTGACATCGTGGGCTGTTGTGTCTGGACTTATGGGGTGGGATTGGACATTCCTTCCGCTTTCGGCGGTCAATACTGCCATTTTGGGGCTCGCAATTTCTTTGGTTTTGGGTATGCTCGGAATTTGGCAGGCTTTGAGACACAGACCTCTGTATTACTTGCGAAACGAGTAATCAAATTGAAAAAAAATTGAAAATTCGAATTTATACTCCGAAATTTCCAACTTTTTAAGAGAGGTAGGGCGATTCCACACTAGCCAACACGCCGTATAGACAGAAGCGGCATCAATACATTGCTGGTTCTATAATTAACATGAAGAACATGCAACTGAGTTGAAGATTGTGAATTTCAATGGGAGTGTCAGATAACTCCTACAATTCAATACTCTCTTCATCCGTTAGGTAAACCTCTGAAACTTGAACAGATCTTTCGTTGAATTCTGGGTTGGCATTTTTGTTGTCGGCGGTATTTGTGCCATCGCGCTTCTAGCCTTTCAAGCAGATGGTACCGGTGTCTTTTCTGCGGACCGAAATTACAAGGTCTATGCAAAGTTCAACAACATTGGCGGTCTTCGAGTCAAGGCTCCCGTCACAATTGCTGGTGTAACTGTTGGACGGGTATCAGACATTTCAGTCGATATGGATGAATTTAGTGCGCAGGTTGAATTCGCCATTTCGGAGCAGTTTGACAACATCCCGATTGACTCCAGTGCGAGAATTGTAACGGCAGGCTTGCTTGGCGCTCAATACATTAGTCTCGAGCAGGGTGCTGAAGACATATTTCTCCAAAGTGGCGATGTTATTGAATTTACACAGTCGTCCTTGAGATTTGAAGATCTGATCGGCGAGTTTTTGGTCAATCAAGGTACCGAATAACAGCGTCTAGTGACTTCTGCAAAATTAGTGCAACACAACGATGGATTGGTTGAGGTGTATGGCTCACTGCAACACGATACGGTCAGTTCGCTCTTCGAACGAATCAATTTCAATCAATTGTCAAATCAGAATATTCTGATTGATTTAAGCGCTGTTGAGAGTGTAGACAGTGCTGGACTGGCGCTTTGTCTTTTTTGGATCAGTCAGGCGCAAAGCCATGTTGTTTCTATTGCATTTAGAGGAGTACCCGAACAGATGCAACGATTGGCGAGCATGAACCGGGTGGAAGACCTGTTCCTTGAGCAAAATTCAGAATGAGCGATCGTTAAAATTGAAAAGCGTAACGTTTGGCGTGTTTTCTGCGGGATTGATTGAAATATGCAATTTGCGTCTTATATTCAGTATGATAAAATTTAGACCGTCGACACTTTAACTTCTGAATTTGATCAAATGCCAACCCCTGACGATGTCAAATGCTGGATTGAAGCTGGTCTTGATGGCTCATCAGCCGAAGTGGTGGGGGATGGACGTCATTTCGAGGCGGTAGTCATTTGCTCTGAATTCGCCGGAAAAATTATGCTTGAGCAGCATCGGATGGTTTACTCCGGGTTAGGCGAAAAAATGGAGTTTATTCACGCACTGTCGCTTAGAACCTATACTCCGGAACAATGGGCGAACGGCGCATAACTACGTTGATTGTTTGTTAACCTTAACAACTATCGGAGACAAAATCAAAATGACAATTGAAGAACGTATCAAATACACAGTGGACAACAATCGGGTTGTCCTTTTTATGAAAGGAACTCCGCAGTTTCCTCAGTGTGGCTTTTCGAGCCGAGCTGTTCAGATTCTCGAAGCATGTGGCACCGAATTTGAAGCGGTAAACGTGCTAAGTGATATGGAGGTTCGGGAAGGGATTAAAAAATATTCGAATTGGCCGACGATTCCGCAAGTATATATTGACGGTGAATTCGTCGGTGGCAGTGATATTCTGCTTTCAATGTACCAAAACGGCGATCTACAAAACATGCTGAATCAGTAACGTTGGCAAGCGAATCAGCAGAATTGCTTGTCATTTGTAGGCTTTTGACGAGTACTACATGGATCAGTTAATCGTCAAAGGCGGCAATCCGCTCCACGGGAGTGTTCGAATATCCGGGGCGAAAAATTCCGGACTCCCCATTCTTATCTCTGCGCTACTGTCTGATAAACCTTTGCGTGTAAAAAACATCCCTCATCTGCAGGATGTTACCACTACGCTTGATCTGCTTGGGCGCTTGGGTGCCTCCGTAGAGCTGGATGAAAACATGATTGTTGAAGTCAGCACCCGGGACGTCAACAACTTTCGCGCTACTTATGAAATCGTAGAAACGATGCGTGCGTCAATTTTGGTGTTAGGGCCTCTCTTGGCGCGGTTTGGTCGTGCTCAAGTTTCCATGCCCGGCGGATGTGCGATCGGCTCGCGGCCAATTGGGCTTCATATTGAAGGACTAAAGGCACTAGGTGCAAGCATAGATGTGGAGGGTGGATATATTCAAGCATCAGCTGGTCGGTTGCGTGGTGCACACATATTCATGGATACTATCTCCGTAACCGGTACGGAAAACCTGATGATGGCTGCAACTCTGGCAAAAGGCACAACGGTTATTGAAAATGCAGCCCA
>CAZYSR010000414.1:0-1530 GCA_964649525.1 uncultured Gammaproteobacteria bacterium | reverse complement strand
GCATAGGTTTCCGGTGAGGTTTAGTATCGCTGTAAATCCTGCGACAGCAATCACTATCCAAGTCAGTGTTGGCCATCCGACCGCAACAAACGGCATGCGCTCTTGCAGACTGAGCGGCAGTGGTGAAATACTCAATACGATGCTTCCGATCAAGTTAAAAGTGAAGAATGTGACCCCGACTGCAAATGCCATTGCGAGTGTATTTTCGAAACGACATGCTTTACGAATGGTGAGAATACTGGTGGCATAGAAAAATCCAGCAAAGATTGGAAGGATTTGCCAAGGTGTGAAACCATCTTCCCATGGAGACAATACTAGAGTTGCTCCTGCAGTGCCCAGAAACAGCGCGAACAAGCGCCAGGGGCCGAATTTTTCTCCAAGCACAGGGCCAGCAAGCAAAGTGATAAACAGAGGATAGGTATATAGCCCTGCACCCATTTGAGTAATTGTCAAAAACGGCGCGCCCGAAAAAAAGCAGAACATTGCGGCAGTCATCAGACAGGCACGAAGATAGACAGGACCCGCGCGTATTGGTCTAAGTAAAAAAAGCCCGCCACCCACGATCGCTAGAATGACCGCCAAGCTCAAAATTCCGACCGCCCTTACTGACTGAAACTGCCAGTAAGATGTCAAATCAGCTATGTCCTTGATCAGGCCATCCTGAAGAGCCAAAGCAAACACACCAGCGAGCAAAAGCCACAGTGCGGTAAATGGGCGATCTTTAGTGGGAACTCCGAAAAAAGAAGAGAGCATCGATCACCAGTTACCTTTGCTAATTTATGTCAAATCGGCAGGATTGATTCAGTTGCAGCAGAACTGACTTTACAAGTGTCGGGTTGGTAGTCACCGTCCCCAAATCCGGTAAAGACGTGATTTGTTTTAGAAGCAGACAATCTGATGATGTCGCAAGTAAACAAAGGAATGTTCCTGTTAAGCCCCATTCAACTATTCCGTAGTTCCTCTCTGGAAACCTTGCATTTTGGGGGTAGTTTACACGCTTCGATTCAACTCCTTCTGCCAGATTTCAACCAATTCAGAAGTAAAGAGGTAAAACCTGATTTTGATTCCATTCCACTGCGCATCACTGCAAATCGTTAGCGAAATTTCAGCTGCTTCAGAGTAAGGGTATCCGAATACACCACAGGAAATTGCGGGGAATGCGATGGAATTACATTGATGCTCCACTGCTAGAGTCAGAGAGTTTCGATACGCCGAAGCCAGCAAGTTTTCAGGTTCGGGATCAATCGTATACCGCGGACCGACCGTGTGGATTACCCAGCGGGCAGGAAGTCGGCCAGCAGATGTGATACGTGCTTCACCTACTGGACACCGAACGCCGTCAACTGCTGGCAATTGCTTGCAGTATTCCAGCAACTCAGGACCGGCAGCCCTATGAATTGCACCGTCTACGCCACCTCCGCCCAGCATTTTCTCATTCGCAGCGTTCACGATTGCGTCTGTGTCTGCTTTAGTGATGTCCCCCTGAACAACTGAAATAGTGGAGTTCATTCTGATTTGTTCGCCAGATAA
>CAZYSR010000413.1:0-4841 GCA_964649525.1 uncultured Gammaproteobacteria bacterium | reverse complement strand
GTACTGAAAGACGCCTATGGAATGCTCTGCGACCCAGGAAATTGCACCAATTCGCCGTCCCCATAAATAGACATTCGCATCAGACACGAAACTACTCCTTCCATGTCCAAGTAGTGTCAGCTAGTTTTTCCTCATTCGGCCGGGCGCGTTTTCGTTCTTTTCGCTTCAATTTCATGCGATCAATGGGACTGATGTCGTGTACTGGGAAAATACTTAATAGGCCATCTGTATAACCAAGTACGATTACCACCCGCAGGAAACTGTCAAATGTAGACGATTCACCACGTTCAATTCGTCGAAGCGTACGCAGTCCTATACCTGCACTTTGGGCCAAATAATTCTGAGTGATGTTGCGGGACAGCCGGATTTTAGCTAAACGAAAACCGACTTCCTTCATCACCCACTGTGATGTTGCTGTTTCTGTCATTTTTCTATCATAACTTGCCATAAGCTGCCCTTAAACTAACAATAACAAAATTAAAGGTCAATTCTAATCCGTTATAAATTCAATTTCTTTATTAGGCAATAAATGACCGTTTATAGTTTGTTGAAACATTTTATAGGCAATATATTACCTATTAAGACATTTCTGCACAATCAACACATCATAATTTGCCAGAGATGATGGCACCCAATGTACGGAGTCCTTCTCAAAGAGTGTTGAGTTTGGGCAGGAATTGTAGAATTGTGCTGTCATTGAGCAGGTCAGAGCTGATGCTGTTTGGAAACTGATATTTGAGAAGTGTGGAATCTCCGTAGATCCCATAGGAAAGCTGACTGACCGATAGGCAGCGGATAAAATTGTCTTGAAGCCTTGGGCGGATATTCAACCCGGAGCGAGTAGTTTCTTCTTGTCCAGTTTCGATAACGGCAGATTTCCACTCATGTCTGAGGTTAGTCTCGCAAACCGTTTGTTGGTTGTTCTGCGGACAATTGCTTTATTTACTGCAGTAATTTCATTGTTTGGCACCCGTCTTGCGGGTGCTGACAGTCTTGAGTACGCACTTTCCGCTTACAGTGAAGGTCGATTCAAAGAAGCAGCAGAAACCGCCAAAACCTTGGGAAATTCTTCTGGTTATGCTCTTGCTGCAAAATCCATGGTCATTCATGCCCGTTATATCGCTGTAGACCCCGAAAAGAAACAGTTGCTGGAACAGGCGATCGAGCTAGCGCGAAAAGCCATTGAGTCAAATCCTGAAAACGCTGATGCATATATTTGGCTATCCCGAGCGCTGGGGCGACATTCCAGGCATATTTCTAAAGCTCAGGCAACAACAGAGAACTATGCAAAGCAAACACGCGAGGCCATTGAGAATGCGCTTCGAATCGACCCACAGATGCCAGCAGCCCATACAAGTATGGGACGTTGGCATACTGGAATTATTGACCGAGTAGGTCGGTTAATGGGGCGTACATTGTTTGGCGCGAGAAAAAAAGACGCGCTTCAACACTTCGACCAGGCTTACGAATTGAATCAGCAATCCAAGGCGAATAATTTGAGTCTCGCGATCGGTCTGATCGAACTGGATCAAGATAAGTACTCAGACAGGGCGCAAAAACTGCTGAAGCAGGCAGCCGAATTCCCGGTTAATGATGCGTACGAGAAAATCATTCACGATCGAATCATCGAGAAACTGACAGCCTTGGATACTTCAAGGGACTGATCACCTATGTTCTGAAAGCTTAACCTAACAGTATTCAATAGCGGTTACATGCACCATCATGATGTGTCGTAAGTTGTCGGACCAATTAGATTAATTCACGAGTTTTTCAAAGGCAGTCAATCTTTGGTAACCAGAACTAAGCGGGTACATTTGATACCCAAAGCTTTCTTCTTTCTTACAACTTGCAATTTCTAAATTTGATCACGCGGCTCACCATCTCCACTTTAGGGCTCACCTTATAATGTCTCCCACGAATGGTCGATGCGGCGTCTCATCTCGATTTTCGACAAACCGCTCCAGGGCTGCACTAACCACCGGAAACGCCAGTTCTTCCCAAGGAATCTCATCTACTGTAAAAAGCTCGGTTTCCAGGCTCTCCTCACCGGGTGAGTACTCTGGAGCTTTCAAATGTGCTTTGAATATGATGTACACCTGGCTGACATGAGGAATGTTGTACAGTGCAAAAAGTTCATCGATCTCCACCACTGCGCACGCTTCTTCCATGGTTTCACGTGCCGCTGCCGCGTTGGCAGTTTCACCAAGTTCCATAAATCCGGCTGGAATGGTCCAAAGTCCATACCGCGGTTCAATCGCCCGTCTGCAGAGAAGAATTCTGTCTTGCCAGGTAACGATGCAGCCTGCCACAATCTTGGGATTCTGATAATGAACAGTGTCGCATGCGTCGCAGACATAACGCATCACATTGTCACCCTGCGGAATTCTGCTTGAAACAGTCGCACCACACAAGCTGCAATATTTCATTTTGATTGGTCTGCTAGACAACTGATGCTTGCTCCGTGCTGATTGTTGACAATTTCAAAAACTTTGTTTGACCCGTACCAATTATGACAGCGAAATGACTACGATTCTGATTACTCTTCCATTTTTTGCTGTCATAGCATGTGGTTTCTTTGCGACTCGCAGAAAAATAATAAACTCCGAAGGCAGGTCTGGCCTGAATCTGTTTGTATATTATTTTGCTCTGCCAGTGCTCATTTTTTCACTGATGGCGCAAGCTGACATTCGCGGTGAGTTTCAATGGACATTTGTGGCTGCTTACCTTTTGGTAGGGCTGGTGCTGTTTATTGCGAGTCTAGTCGTTGCAACGCTGTTCTTTAAGATCGACTACGACTTGCGGGTTGTATTTGCCTCCGCCTGCATCTACGGAAATACGGGGTATCTGGGCCTGCCGTTTGTAGTCATCGCCTTCGGACAGGCGGCTAGTGTTCCAGTAGTCATCTGCACCACAATTGATCTTGCCGTCATGCTGCCACTCGCCTCAATTCTGTTGGACTTCAACAAGGCGTCTTCCGGCATTTCATTCACACAGGTCTGCGGGAAAATTGCCCACTCGATTGTGAAGAATCCTCTGTTGGTTGCAGTTGCGCTGGGCGTACTTTTTTCACTCTCAGGACTGGAAATGCCACAGGTCGCAGACCGATTTTTCGTTCTGCTTGGCGCAGCCGCGGCTCCGTGTGCGCTGTTTGCCCTAGGCTCTAGCCTAGATGAAGAACGGGCGGGATTTTTGCAGGGTGAAATTTTGACCATCAGTTTCATCAAGCTGATCATCCATCCATTGCTGATATTCTTTGCAATGTTTCACCTGTTTTCGGTCAGTGACATCTGGGCAAGAAGCGCTGTAATTGCGGCGGCCATGCCGGTTGCTGTAACTGTCTACGTCCTGGCACAGCAATACAAGACTTACATTGGACGAACATCTGCATCCATTCTGATTTCTACGATAATTTCAGTTGCGACTCTCGCGTTTGTCCTGAACTACATAACCTAACGTTCGAAGCCCGTGTATCTGTTAATTGATATTGGCAACCAGAATGCAAAATGGCAGTTTGGTGATGAGAAAGGCACCTTTCCGTCACGACAATCTGCGTTAAACCAAAATCTCAATCAGAGTTTCGGCCATCTGAACCAAGTATCAGGGGTTTTATTTGTTAGCGTTGCAGACCAAACCTGCACCAACACACTCCAGAGCTTTGTGTCAGCAAAATGGAATGTTAAGGCTTTTCAGGTAACACCAAAAGCAGAGCAATGCGGCGTTACAAATTGTTATCGAGAGATCAGTGAACTGGGTGCAGATCGGTGGGCGGCAATTATTGGCGCCTGGTCGATGTATCAGTCTGCTGCAGTCATTGTGGATTGTGGTACCGCAGTAACAGTCGATGCAATTACGGCAAAGGGTGAATTTATCGGTGGTTCGATTCTCCCGGGATTCGAACTTGCCCGGGACTCACTGTGGCAACGCGCACCTGGCATTCTTGAGTTTTACACTCTCTCACCTGAACTGCCCGCGCAGAGTACAGTTGAAGCGGTTTCAAGCGGGGTCGTATACACAACTGTCGGAGGTGTTGAACTGCTGGTTCACAAATACTCCGAGTTGGTTGGCAGTGATCCAAAACTGCTACTGACCGGCGGGACTTGTTCGCTTATAACCGAGCACTCATCATACAATTTTGAAATGGTCTCAAATCTGACGCTGCTCGGTCTCGAAGTCATTTCAAAAACCATTCGGCAACAACCTACTAACGAACAATAGACAGTACCATGAAACCAATAGAGAAGGAAAAGCGACGCGTGGTCAATATAGCTGACGGCACTTTTTTGCCGTTCATTGACGAAGACGGTAGTGAGGATGGAGAGGTGCTACAGGTCAACCCGAATAAGGAACGAGGTTACGGTTTTCATGTTTACCGCATGCCGCCAGGGCATACTACCACTCCACATGTTCACGACGGTGATGAAGAGTTTTATATTTTGGAAGGGGAAGTTGTCGATCATGACGGCTATCGTTATAAAGCTGGCGATCTGGTTTGGCTGGAGGCTAAAACAAAACACAACTCCTACTCACCTGATGGCGCATTACTCGTTGTGTATTACCGATAAACTGAGTGATGTGTGAGTTAAGGTACCTGTGATTTTGTTGTGACTTTAAGAATTTGCCAACTGAGATCTGATTAAAGATGCCGCCGAGCCAGTCAGTCATCAAACTTATATTTGTTGCAATCGGGAAGCCGGAACTAAGGGCAATTTGACAATGAACTCTTTGCGCTTCAATCAATTTCTGCACTCCGTTGCGGACACCGGGATGGAGATATTGCGCACTCGTTTGCGTTCGACTCTCAGTCAGTCAAAGACACTGACTGCTCTATGTCACGAGTTGCT
>CAZYSR010000412.1:0-2934 GCA_964649525.1 uncultured Gammaproteobacteria bacterium | reverse complement strand
GGTTTATGCCGGTCGTGGTCGAGTTGACTTTGATGTGCGTTACCCCCAGGAAAAGCACTATATTGCTGAAACTCTGAACACGCTGATCCAAAAGGAAGCTCGTCGAATCAGTCGAGTCTGTACACGTGCAGAGATTGAAGCGACTCCTTCGTTGATGAACAACCTTTCGGTCCCGCTCCCCGAAGGAGTGGACTTGATAAAACTGGTGCACTTTGAGAATCTAGACATTCAGCCCTGTGGAGGAACACACGTTGCCAATTCCATGGAGATTGGTGAAGTCAAAGTGGACAAAATCGAAAGCAAGGGGAAACGCAACAGGCGGGTTTCAATTTCGCTTGTTGATACGGCCGTTGAACCCAACTACTGAAGCAAAGGAGGTCTGAAATGCATACTGGAAGCTGTTTGTGTGGAACAGTGAATTTTGAATTTAATGGAGAGATTCGCAGGTTTCACCACTGTCACTGCCGAACCTGTCGCAAGGCTCACGCAACGGTGTATGGTTCTAGTGCATTGGTTGATGAAACAAAATTTCAGATCTTAAGCGGTCAAGAATCAATTTCTCAGTATGAGTCTTCACCTGGTAAGACTCGCTACTTTTGTAAAAACTGCGGTACGCACGTTTTCGCACGTTGCGATCGCGATGCCAATTGCGTGATTCTAAGGCTGGGAGCTTTGGATGGAGACCTCGGTATCAAGGCGATTGGACATATCTGGGTTAGTCACAAGCCAGACTGGTACGAAATCACGGATGATTTACCACAAAGCCCTGAATGGTAATGAAATGAAAACCTAGACAAGTACATAGACAGTTAGATAAATGACAGATAAGAAACCTCAGCTACACCGCGGGCTTAAGGGCGTCTATTTTGAGCGCTCTGCTGTTTCATCAATCGATGGCAGAGCTGGAGATTTGCGCTACCGTGGCTATTCGATCCATGAACTGGCTGAATATTCGTCGTTTGAGGAAACGGCTTACCTGCTGATTTATGGTGAGTTGCCCACGAGTGAACAATTGAATCAATTTGACAGCCGACTAAAGGCGGAACGTTCTTTACCCGCACCAATATTTGACATGATCAGCGTGATGCAGAGTGCGCATCCGATGGAAGTTCTAAGAACCTGTGTTTCTGCACTCGGCTCCTTTGACGACTCACCGGGTGATTCTTCACGTGAAGCGATTATTGATAAAGGGATTCGTCTGACTTCTCAGGTGCCAATGATCGTCGCAATTCACGATCGGATCAGAAATGGCAAAGACCCAATCGATCCCGATGAGTCAATGAGTCATGCCGCTCACTTTCTTTACCAGTTAACTGGGAAGCAGCCAAGTGAAGAGGCAATTGAACTTTTTGACAAAGATTTGGTGTTGCATGCCGAGCACGGTTCCAATGCCTCTGCATTTACAGCGCGTGTCGTTACAGGAACCGATGCCAATATTTATGCTTCGGTAACTGCCGGCATTGCCGCACTATCTGGGCCTGCGCATGGCGGTGCTGCAGAAAATGTGATGATCATGGCCCAGGAAGTCGGCAAGCCCGAAAATGCAGTTGAATACGTGAAAGAACGACGCAGAAAGCGGCTCCCCATTATGGGATTTGGACACCGGGTATATCGTGCCGAAGACCCGCGCGCCAGACACATGAAAGAAGGGGTGAAACGTCTTTCCGAACAAATGGGACAGCCGTACTGGTACGAAATTCTTCAGGCGCTGGTTGAAGCAATGAAACCTTGGTCGCGTCACGGTGTCAATGTCAATGTAGATTTTTATTCCGGTGTTGTGTATCACCTGCACGGGATTGCTGTCGATCTGTTCGTACCAATATTTGCTATCGGGCGAACGCCGGGTTGGATCGTGCAAATTCTGGAACAGCTGGAAAAAAATATTTTAATTCGGCCGCTGACTCTCTATAACGGCGCTGAACCTAGGAAATACATTCCGATTGAAGAACGCAATTGAGTGCGATTGTCTCGCAAATCCGACTTACAATTCGAGAGGATTCCATATGAGTCTGACAGGTGTAATACCATTTATGAGTATCGTATATTCGACAATTGAAGCGAAGACTAAATTTTCAGAGGTTCTTAAACTGGTTCGATCAGGTAAGATAGTAACGGTTACCTATCGTGGAAAGCCTGTTGCCGAAATACGACCAGTAGCAGAAAGACAACTGTCAAACGACGAACGCTTGGAAGAACTGCGAAAGCGCGGAGCATACATTCCTGCAAAGTCGGCATTCAAGTCAAGTGTGCAACGACCCGGTGCTGTGATGCGATTTCTTGAAGACCGCAACTAATGAATTTCGCTTAAATTGATTCCTCTGACTCGTTTCAATTGCTTTCAATGAGCCAAGCGCTTCCATCCTGACCAAGGAGATCATTCATTTGTGCGAGAAAAATTTGAGTTTGCAGAATCCCTGCTCTCTCGATTGAATGGAATTCACCTGCTGATAACCGGTCTACTAAGACAAAAGAATTACTTCTTTTACATATTTTCCCTGAGTTTCCTCACCGTATTGAGAAAGCGTGTAGATAGCATTTCTCGATTGATGTGCCGTCCTTCCGACACTACATGTCGTCCGGCTGACCATACATCGCTTACCAGACTATTGGTTCCACAGAATACAAAACTGTCCAATATCAAATCCTCGGATTTGTCAGCCAACAGTACGTGATCTGAATCAAGAGCAAGCAGGTCAGCCAACTTTCCTTCTTCAATGGCTCCGCAATTGCGATTCAACGATTGTGCACCACCAATAGTCACGTTGTCGTAAAGATGTCTTCCACAAGATGAGTTTGGATTTGCGAAAATATTTCTGCCCCCGGTTTTGAGTCTTTGCGAATATTCCAGTGTTCTCAATTCCTCACAGAGGGAAATCAAGACATTGGCATCGCTTCCGACTCCAAATCGCCCGCTATTCTTGAAATAGGTTCCAC
>CAZYSR010000411.1:0-1869 GCA_964649525.1 uncultured Gammaproteobacteria bacterium | reverse complement strand
TTCCAATTCTCCATCTTGTCAATTGCACTTGGATTCAATGGCCAATCAAATTTTTCGTAAATTTCCGAAACAATATTCATTGGATTTTGAACAAAATCGTTAAAGTTGATGTCAATCCATCTGTTAGCCAGTTCAGGATGACGAATTCGAAAATCAATCGCTCGGTTCATCATATTGCTCATCAGTTCTAACTGTTCGATACCGAGGCCGTATCGTGATTGTGGCTCAAACATCTGCAAACGAAAGTTCTCTACCATACTCATCCAAGAACCCATGAATTCGTTGGGAGCGCGATGGGTTTGTATAAACAAAGCATCGGGGTAAGTCCTGATCAAATTGTCCAGTTCCATCAAGTGGAAGGGCATTTTAAGCAGCCACTGTTTTGAGCTTTGCGTCGATTCGATCAATCGTCGTTGCCAATTGAAGTGCTGCAGAACTCTATGGTGGTGGGGATACGCATACTTGGAACCGGTCTTATCCAACCACTCATTGTGTCGCGGTGAAGGACGAAGTATGTTTGATGTCCAGGATGCGAATGCAAGCGCGAGCAATTTAATATCTTCTTCTGGTTCGTCTACGTCAAAAGGATGCATTCCAGAAAAATTTTCCTGAAGATTTGTCGCATCGAAATAATCCTGCACGAATTGTCGCCGTGAGTCATCTGCGGTTCCGGCAACCGATACGTCATATGCATTTGGAAGTGCGGTAGTAAACAACTCATAGGTTCGCAATGCCCAAAATCTCGGGTCACGGGATATTAATCGATGCAAGAAGGTAGTACCAGTACGATTTATTCCAAGGATGAACACCGGCCTTGTAATTTGCTCGTTCTCTACTTCCGGGTGTAAGATTCGCTCGCGTGCAAGTTCTGCGTTTTCGCGTAATAGTCTGCTGATTTGAAGGATTGCCAGGCCCCGCCGGGATTGTCGCAGTTTTATCTTTGGAAAATTCAGGGCTTCAACCACATGCTGTAGTCCCTGCAACATCCAATCTGGGTATGTATCTTTGAATGATACGTTCATTAATTCCGCATACGATTTTGCCCGCTCAACTAGTAGATCGTAGTCCAGTTGAAATTTTGGCAGCGGGTAGGGCCAATTTTTTTCATGGTCAGTCATCCAATCCCACAAACGCACGACCTTGGTCAGGCTATTCGGCCAGTGAATGGTATTGGGATAGTCTTTCCTAATAGCTAGATCGTTTATCTGGGACAACTTCCTCGGTTCGCGGTCGTAAAACCAGTATTTTGAAAAATGGTCGATCAGTGCCCAGTGACCATCTACCGGTGATTTTTTTCCACGTGCCAGACAGGCTCGCTTGAATTCCGTGTAGGTTACCTCTTTCAGGTACATACCCATATCAAGAGGATCAAGATCGTAGTGTCCCGGTTCAGGTTCGCAACAGTGATAGATGAGGTGCTGCCGTTCCGGATTCATCGAGATACCTGTGCAAATTTCAGCCAGAGTATCTACAGGGTCCCCATGCTTTCGCGCCCAGAATCCAGGTGGCGTCATTTCGACCTGAGTTGCTGCAGCACTCAATCGTATAACAATATCGGTGGGATTGACGTAACCGCTGGTTGCGATTCCGGTTATAGGCAAACGAAAAATGGCAAGCGGCATACCTAGAGCATTTGCGAACAACAAGGCCTGCTCTGAGACGAGTTTGCTCCAGGGATAGCCGATCAATCCGAGCGGAAAGTGACGCTTCATCAGGTCTATGTCTGGTTGAGCTTCGTCCTCAATTTGACTGTTCTCAAATTCCCGTCCAAACGAGCAAAAGTACTCAGGGAATACACCCAGAGTTGAAGCGAAGAAAACATGTTTGAAACGCGTCGTCAGACTTAATTCAATAATGTTACGAATGCTG
>CAZYSR010000410.1:0-3831 GCA_964649525.1 uncultured Gammaproteobacteria bacterium | reverse complement strand
AAACAATATTCCCGCTCAGCATTAGCTTGAGCGGGAATATTGTTTACCGTCAACGGTGGAGTCGCTCCTTTGCCACCGAATTTCTTGCAGTGTTGGCCTTCCGGAATGGTAACTCCGTCCCATGCTGAATCAGCGAATTCGACCGTCAATTCATCGGCTTTGACGGTGTCTAAACCAACAAAAAATACAGTCAGACAGAAAATTAGTGCAATATTTCTTTGAATATTCATGCCATTTCTCTCCAGAATCAGTTTCGAGTGATATTAATACTTTGTGCTCAATGAAATTAATACTCCAATCACTACAACATCGGCATAACAATGCCAAGTTGAAATGTCTGGCAGATTACAGCAAATGGAGCATGCCAATCATGAAAGTGAACGAGAACAATTATAGCCCGATTCGCTGAGTTCATTTTTAACAGATAAAATTAGGTAAGTTATTGATATATAAACATAAAGACCTGACTTCTGGCATCATTCATTTGTCGAGGTCAAATACAACATCTTTGATACACCTTCATCTAATTTTCATCGAAGTAAATCTACGAAAGAAGGTGCCGGGGGTAAAATAGCTACGGAAAAACTCTACAGCACAATCGCCTAAGAATTAGAAATAAATACGATTGGCTAAGCCATATCTATAATTTCCAGATTCAGGTTATTTTTTACAAAAGTTTAAAGTCAAGCACTAAGAGTAGCAATGTCAGAGTACCACGCACCAATCGAAGATATGCAGTTCGTCTTGCATAACGTCGCCGGTCTCGATCAAATATTGGAACTTGATGAATTTCAAGGCATGGACCGGGAACTGATCACGGCAATTCTGGATGAATCTTCCAAATTCTCCTCCAATGTTCTGGATCCCCTGAATAAAGTTGGTGATGAACATGGGTCTGTATGCGAAAACAGCGAGGTGACCACACCGCCTGGTTGGAAGGAAGCATATCGTCAGTTTGTAGATGGTGGGTGGAATGGTCTGTCATTTGATGTGGAGCGTGGTGGACAAGGCCTGCCGTGGCTTGTTGCAACAGCGGTGCAGGAAATGTGGCACTCGTCAAACATGTCCTTTGGACTGTGCCCATTACTCACACAAGGTGCAATTAGAGCTTTGGAACTGCATGGGTCCAAGGAACAGCAGGAACGTTATCTGGAACGACTGATTACTGGAGAGTGGACTGGTACCATGAACTTGACTGAGTCGCAGGCTGGGTCCGATCTTGCTGCCATTCGCACCCGAGCTGTTGCAGAAAATGGCTATTATCGAATCAAAGGTCAAAAAATATTCATCACTTACGGTGAGCATGATCTAACCGAGAACATCATCCATTTTGTACTGGCAAGATGTTCGGATTCACCCGCTGGTGTGAGAGGCATTTCGATGTTTATCGTGCCGAAGTTCCTAGTCAATGAAGATGGTAGTCTAGGGGAACGCAACGACTTGAGATGTGTTTCGCTAGAGCACAAGCTTGGCATTCATGCGAGCCCGACCGCTGTTATGTCGTACGGCGATAACGGGGGTGCAATCGGTTATTTGGTTGGCGAAAAAAACCGCGGGCTTGAGTACATGTTTACGATGATGAATCTGGCTCGACATGCAGTTGGAGTTGAAGGGTTGGCAGTAGCTGAACGCGCTTATCAGCATGCGATCGAATATGCCAGACAGCGAGTGCAGGGCACAGCAATCGGTACTCGAGAGCGGGTTGCGATTGTAGAGCATCCAGATGTCAGACGAATGCTAATGACGATGAAGTCGCTGATCGATGGAATGCGTTGTCTTGCTTACTTCACAGCCGGAGTATTTGATTTATCAATCAAACATCCAGATGAAATCGCCCGACAGAATTATGGTGAACTTCAAGCCTTGCTGATCCCACTAGTCAAAGGATGGTGCGCGGAATCTGGCAATGAAGTTGCGTACATAGGGGTACAGATTCACGGTGGAATGGGATTCATAGAAGAAACTGGTGCTGCACAGTATTTACGCGATGTGAGAATCACCCCAATCTATGAGGGCACCACCGGTATCCAGGCAAATGACTTGATTGGAAGAAAAATTCTGCGAGGTGATCGCGAAGTTCTGGAACGTTTGATCGAAAATATTCGTCAGTCAATTTCTCAAAACGACCAGGAAGATGAGGCCGTCGCGTTGATCTCAACTGCGGTACAGACAGCTCTCAATCACTTCAACAGAGCAACAGAATGGGTTTATCAAACAGGTGAAGCTCAACCGCAGGTAACCGCTGCAGCCAGTGTTGGTTACATGAATGTTTTTGCCTTAACTGTTGCCGGTTGGCTGATGTTGGATATGGCTTCCTTCGTTGCAGCTGAACTCCGTTCAGGTACGGGCCACACGGAGCACTTGCAAGAAAAACTGGTCTCTGCAAAATATTTTGCAACCCATATTCTACCTAGGGCCCAAGCCCATGCCGATGCAGTAATCCAGTCTTCGGCTGTCGCTTTAGAATTGGCCGAAAGTCAATTCTAGCTCTTTTTCAGGCCAGCTTTGCACCATTGTCTACGCGGCGCTCTGGCTTTGCAATGACGACACTACCGTCATTTTGAACAAATCCGGTTAACAGAAACTGCGACATAAACGGACCGATTTGTTTGTCCGGGAAGTTCACAACACCCACGATTTGACTGCCAATCAGGTCTTCAGGTGAATAAAGATCGGTGATTTGTGCGCTAGATTTAAGCGTTCCAATATCCTCACCGAAATCGGCGGTAACCTTGTAGGCAGCCTTGTGCGCCTCGGGGAACTCCTGCACTGTCAAAATAGTTCCAACACGAAGTTCAACCTGTTCGAATTCGCTCCAGTTTATCTGCTTCACAGATTATTCTCCTTGACGATAGTAATTTAGTGGTTTGAGTAGTTGAACAATGCGGAATCTCAGTCGATTCCGAACTAAGCAACCTCCTTGTAAGAGAAAGCGAAATTTTACAGCGAACCATCGTTTCTATTTTGTGATGATATGAACGCTTCGGATCAAATTATCAATAGACTGCCAAGTTCAACTCGTAGAATCGAATTTTCCATCTCTTCTACACTTCATGCCACAGGCTTATAATGAGTCGCCCTGTATGAAGTAAGAGACTATAGGTGGAAAACTTGGAAAATATCAGCGTTGAAAGCATTGTTGATTCGCTAATTCAACGCTCACGGCAAGCGTTTAACGAGTTTCGAAATGCCGACCAGTATTCTGTGGACGAAGCGGTCACGGCAGTTGCCTGGTCGTTATACAAGCCAAACAATGCCAAGAAACTGGCAGAATTAGCGGTGCAGGATACCGAACTTGGGAATGTCAACGACAAGATCACCAAGAATCAACGCAAAACGTTTGGCACCTTACGCGACCTATTGCGCGCTCGTACGGTAGGCATCATCGAAGAAGACAAGGATCGTGGTATTGTCAAGTACGCAAAGCCAGTTGGTATCGTCGGTGCAGTTACGCCTTCCACCAACCCGGCAGCGACACCTGTCAACAAGTGTATGATGGCGATCAAGGGACGTAATTCGATTATCGTTGCGCCTTCACCAGCCGGTTGGAAAACAACGAATCATGCAGTGGAACTGATGCGTGAGGGCCTGAAAACTGTCGGCGCTCCGCAAGATCTGATTCAAATTCTTCCGGCACCAGTCAATCGGGAAATGACCCAGCAACTGAAGCGGTCTGTTGACCTAGTTTTGGTTACCGGCTCACAAAACAATGTAAAAGGTGGTTATTCAAGCGGTACACCGGCAATTGGTGTCGGTGTGGGTAATGTGCCGGTAATCGTGGATGAGTCAGCCGACTTACAGCGTGCCGCCAAATTGATTGGCATGTCAAAA
>CAZYSR010000409.1:0-5087 GCA_964649525.1 uncultured Gammaproteobacteria bacterium | reverse complement strand
GGCTAATACAGTACAAACTGAAATCGAGGGTAACATTGCCCATCTTCGAATCAATCGACCGCATGCCAGAAATGCTTTGAGTCAAGAGTTGATTACCGAACTCTCAGCGGAGTTCAAATCAATCGATGCAAACGATGACATTCACGTTGTTGTACTGAGCGGTGTCGGAGATCATTTCGGAGCAGGTTATGATTTAAATGTCGACTGGCGCAATCTTTATGGCAAACTCAATCCGGTTGGTACCCGAAGAATGCTAAGCGAGTGCGTTGAGTTTGAGATGAATCCATGGCGATGCTCTAAACCAGTCATTGCGATGGTGCGAGGCTATTGTCTTGCCGGAAGCTGTGAGCTTTCAATGATGTGCTGTATCACCTACGCATCCGATACCGCCCGATTTGGTGAGCCTGAAATCAAATTTTCTGCCGTACCACCTGCATTGGTCATGCCATGGGTTGTTGGACTTCGTCATGCGCGCGAACTGCTGTATTCCGGCGACATCATTGATGCACAGGAAGCATTGCGTATTGGATTGGTGAACAAAGTGTTTCCAGACGATGAACTTGAAGCAGAGACGATGAAGTACGCGAGGCGGGTTGCGGCGATGGATCCCGTAGTCGTCCAGTTGATGAAGGCATGTATTAACCAGACAGCGGAAATAACAGGTTTCAGTCAATCACTGCAATACGCGATCGAAAACGGTGCAATTGCAGAAGCGACCGAGACTGAAAACTATGTTCAGTTTATGGAGGTTGCTCAGCGCGAGGGCTTGACTGCAGCGATTCGGTGGCGAGAAGCCAAATTCGGATAGTTTTCTTCAGGAAGTGAAAATCAACCTGAAACCGGGCCCGCCAAATCAGCGTGTTATTTACATCTCACAACTAAGATCGGTGGGAATGAGCAGGCAGTAGAAGATGCCGCGAAATCCAGACTGGAGGTTTAAGTATTCAGGGATTGAAACAGTTTCATCTATCAATCAGTCAAACCAGTGTTTCAGTCCGGACTAATCAGAGGGAATTATGGCCAGAGTACGCGATATTGATGTAGACGAACTATCAAGTGAGTTGAAACAGGAATACGAGCAATTTGCTGCCAATTATGGTCCGTTCATAAATCAGCTGAAAGTCTACGCTCATCGACCGGCAGCATCGCGGCACATCATGGGACTGTTGCTTGAATTTTCAAACGATGAGCTCTTGCCAAAACGTCACCTCGAACTTGCTCTTTTAGTTGTTTCCCGCATGAATGAGTGTCAGAGTTGCATCAAATACCACACCCCGGAATTGATCAGCGAGGGATTTTCCCAAGAAACTGTTGAGAACATTCTTCGGCCTGATTGCCCTGGATTGGATGAGTTAGACCGATTGGTACGCGACTACTCAATTTTGGTGACTGAAAGTGCAAACAGGATTCCGGATGCATTTTTTGACCGCTTGCGAGAATACTTTAGCGATTCGCAAATTGTTGAACTGACGCTTCGTATTGCAATGTGTGGATTTTTCAACCGATTCAATGCAGCGCTACAAATCGAGGAAGAAGACGAGGCTCAGGCAACGCTCGCCTCCGTGCAGAAACTTTGACAGCAGGAGTATTTAAACAAACGGCGCTGACAGGGTTTTCAATTGCCACCTAACACCCTTCAGATTCGGCCCAGTCGATCAATTACGAAACCAACCCGATCTTAACATTCAACCTAGCTGACCTGTTGTGCCCATTCAAAGTCCACAGAATTAGAGCTTGATAACTAGCTTCGATAATTTTCAATTGTGGGGCTCAGATGGTAGCCTATGGTATTGGTGATACTACAAATTGTCAGCTTGAACGCACCATTCGACCAGGCTGCAAATTTCATCCGACGTTGCTTGTTTAGCTCACAAGCATAAAAAAAGATAAATTAAAACAATTTGTTATGTGATTCTGTCTATAGATATTCAATGATCGGCCATGAATGTTGCAAGTCAGGAAGTGTTATAATTTACATATTGAATCTAACAGTACTTTGAGCTTTCCGAATTTAGTAGTTGTCCCTGCTAATCTGTGTCCCCACACCCTATTCACACCTGCCAACAGTCTAAGGATCTTGATCGCCTGGTTATTGAGGAGTTTGGCACTCCAGGCTTTGAATTGATGACGCGCGCTGGGCGGGGTGCGTTTCATACATTACAAAAACACTGGCCAAATTCCGAGCGAATTGCGGTCATGTGCGGGCGCGGGAATAACGGGGGTGATGGATACATTCTAGCAACTGCGGCTTTACAGTCCGGTATTTCCACCCGGGTGTATCAGTTGGGTAGCCCAGCTACTCCTGATGCAAAAAAGGCAAGCGATGGCTACCTCGAATTTAGTGGCGAAGTGGAATATCTTGATGATGGAATTGGTTTTGAAGATTACGACTTGGTGGTCGACGCCTTGTTCGGAAGTGGTTTGACCCGTGACATCGAAGGGCGGCTTCACTCCATCATTGAATCAATCAATTCGAGTGGTAAACCGGTACTAGCACTGGATATTCCGTCCGGTCTGGATGGCGATTCTGGCGCGGTTCGCGGTACTGCGATCCGTGCTGATGTAACCGCAACGTTTATATCGACTAAATTGGGATTAGTAAGCGGCGAAGGAAAAGATTTTCGAGGCAAATTGGAAGTTGATACATTGGGGATCCCACAAGAAGCCTATGCGCGCATCGGCGAAACTGCCGCATTGATTAATCAGGATTCACTCGCCGCCCAAAAGCTCAAGCGTAAGGCGGATTCACATAAAGGCAGTTTCGGTCGCATTCTCGTTATCGGTGGTAACAACACCATGCAGGGCGCCGCCGTGATGGCAGCACAGGCCGCTTGTCGCGCAGGTGCGGGGTTGGTTTCGGTTGCATCGCCGTCCGGTTGTGCAGAATTGATAGCTTCAGTCGTTCCAGAAGTTCGCGGATTTCCAGTCAATCGGGCTGAAGAGATTGAATTGATGCTGCATCGATACAGAGTGATCGGAATTGGTCCTGGGCTCGGACAGGATGAATGGTCGCATACTATGTGGAACATCGCATCGGTCGCCGATATACCGCTGGTAGTGGATGCAGACGCTTTAAATTTACTGGCAGAGAATCCTCGAAGTCGAGTTGACTGGATTCTGACACCACATCCAGGGGAAGCAGGTCGGCTCTTGGGAATACCCACTCGAGAAGTGCAGAAGGACCGAATCGGTTCAGCTGAACGGATTGTTGAAAAGTTTGGCGGTATCTGTGTACTAAAGGGATCAGGCACAATTGTAGCCGGAGGTCAGCGATTGTGGATATGTGACCAGGGTAATCCCGGAATGGCAACCGGTGGAATGGGCGATGTGCTGACCGGAGTGATCTGTGCACTTCGGGCTCAGGGTCTAACAGCCGAAGAATCGGCCTGTATGGGTGTATGGCTTCACGCAAAGGCGGGAGATGACAGTGCCGCTGAAGCTGGAGAAATTGGAATGATAGCGACGGATCTGCTGCCAGGTATTCGTACTAACCTAGCAAGGGCAATTGACGGTGCAGGAACAGTCGAGAGTTGAGTTTCCAACCTGGAATCAAGCAGCCGTTTCGCTAGATGATATGAAAAGTGTCGGGTGCGATATTGCAAAGCTCATTTTCCCAGGCTGTGTTGTGTATTTCGAAGGTGGACTGGGGGCTGGTAAGACAACCTTGATTCAAAAGATCTGTCAGGAACTCAAAGTTGATGACACTGTGCTCAGTCCGACATTTTCAATTCTGAAACCATACATTGCAGCGAATGGAATGGAACTCTTGCATGTCGATCTGTATCGTATTGAGAATCCAGCAGAGTTACTGCTCATAGGGATTGAGGATTTTCAGGACACCGACTGTGTCTGGCTGATTGAATGGCCAAATCGCGGGTTTGAGGTGATTCCACCGCCAGATATCCGCATCCAGTTAAGTGGTACTGGCTCTTCCCGAAAAATTTGCATGACTAGGGAAGCTAATTCATCAAAGACTTCTATGGTTGCAGATGCATAAAAATCGTTTTCTGTTATCTACGTTTGCTGCTCTTTTTCTGCTGCTATGTGGTTTCAATGCGTTTGCAGCGAATATCAACGACATTCGTGTCTGGAATTCACCTGATCGAACTCGTATTGTTTTTGACCTTAGCGGTCCTGTTGAGTACAAATTTTTTGAACTGAAAAATCCGAATCGAATCGTTATTGATTTTTCAGACTCAAAATTTACCGGTCAGTTGCCCAAAAGTGGTGAACTGGGAAATCGGGTATCAAAGGTTCGGACTGGTAAGCACGACGACCTTATTCGTTTCGTGTTCGATTTGAAAAGCGCGGTTCGCGCTGAGCATTTCACTCTGATACCCATTGAGAATTATGGAGATCGACTGGTACTTGACCTGTATGCAAAAGTAGCGAAAAAGCAGAAATCAAAGCCCAGGAAAGTCGATGATGAGTTTATTGTGGTCATCGATGCCGGTCACGGTGGAGAGGATCCCGGTGCAGTTGGTGCCGCGAAAACCCTCGAAAAGCACCTGGTACTAAAAATAGCAAAACAATTGCAAAGAGAATTGAACAAAGTGAAAGGTATTCGCGCGGAACTGACCCGCAAAGGTGACTATTACATTCCACTCAGAAAACGCAGGCAAATTGCTGCAGATTTGAATGCGGATTTATTTGTATCGATTCATGCGGATGCCTTTACCAAGCGAAGTGCGAATGGAATTTCAGTGTTCGCTCTTTCCCAGCGCGGTGCAACCAGCGAACGGGCACGATTAGTGGCACAGAAAGAAAACGCCGCTGATTTCGTCGCAGGTGAAAACTTATCTCAAAAAGACCGAGATGTCGCTGAAACGGTTGTTGATCTTTCGTATCAGGGCCAGATCAGTCGGAGTGTCGCGTTGGGTTCGATGGTACGCACCCGACTTTCAAGAGTTGGCAGATTGCACGGACACGGCGTGGAACAGGCAGGATTTGCAGTACTCAAAGCACCAGATATTCCGTCTATACTGGTTGAAGTTGGATTTATCTCCAACCCGAAAGAGGAACGCAGCCTGAACAAGAATTCTTATCAGAAAAAAATTGTTAAAGAGATAGCAACTGGCGTCGTCCAG
>CAZYSR010000408.1:0-3294 GCA_964649525.1 uncultured Gammaproteobacteria bacterium | reverse complement strand
TTTGTTTCCCTCAGAGATTTCGGCCAGATCACTGTTTGGCAAACGTTTGATTTTGATCTGGCGACTTCTTGCGATTTGCTCAATTTCCCGCAAGCGACGATCTTGTCGCTTAGCACTCAATAGTACCGTTTCAATATCGTCTGCCCGGTTTCTCAGCATCGCGATGGCGACATGTATGCCGTAGTGTTTTTGCATTTTGAAATTTGCCTTGGATGTGTTGTTGATTCAGTTCGGGTCGCGATGCCGGGTCTTTACCAAAATCAGATTATGAAAGCAATCATTGCAGGAAACTATCGTTAAGCCAGTTCAAAATTGACGTGTCCCAACTCAGGGTCGGCACCTGCGACTTTGACTTTTAAACTGTCACCAATGCTGAAACGCCTGCCAGTACGGTCACTGACCAAATTTCTTGACGACTCTTCATAAGTGAAATACTCATGCCCCAAATCTGATACATGAATCATACCGTCAACATACGGTGAATCCAATTGAACAAATACTCCAAAACGTCTGCAATCGGTAACTACCGCATCAAACCTCTCTCCCACACGTGATTTCATCAGTTCCGCCTTAAGCCAACTTTCAGCATCCCTCGCACAGCTTTCTGCGCGACGCTCCGTTCGGGAACTCTGCTCTGCAAGTGATGTGAGTACCGATTCTTCAGGATTATCTCCGGTGTCATTCAATACACGTTTAATCATCCGGTGAACGACCAAGTCCGGGTATCTTCGAATTGGCGAAGTGAAATGCGTATATTCGGGGTAATTCAATGCGAAGTGAGAACTGTTCTTTGAAGAGTAAATTGCCATTTCCAAGCTACGCAGAAGGTGAATCTGGAATGCAGAATACAACGTGGGACTTTGCGTTCTCAACTGCTCAGTCACAATCTGGCAATGCACCAATGTCGATTCTGAGGTCAATTTATGGCTCAATCCACTGTCAGACAGCATTTGATTGATGAATTGCAGATTTGACTCTTTCGGTGGACCATGAACCCGATACATTCCCGCATTCGGATAATGTTCGGCGATAAATTTTGCTGCACACGTATTTGCTGCAAGCATTGCTTCTTCTATCAAACTGTGAGACAGAAACTTTTGGTCTTTGGAAACATCTGCCACCGCCCCTGAGGAATCAAAATTAATACTCGGCGCCGGTATATCCAAATTCAATGTGCCTCTCGTTTTTCTCGCAACCATAAATGTTTCATGCAGTTCAAATAATCGTTGAATGCTATTTGAAACATCGTTGGTCTGCGTCCCGTTGACTCCTGAATTTCCTACTTCTTCATAAGTCAACCTCGCCCGAGATCTAATCACAGCTTCGTAGAATTTATAGGAATCGACCGTTCCATTCGCACTGACAGCCATTTCACAGACCAGTGCCAATCGATCCACGTCGGGTTTTAACGAGCACGCTTCACTAGAGAGTTCAGGTGGAAGCATCGGTATGGATTGACAAGGAAAGTAGATCGATGCTCCTCTTTTGAAAGCCTCAGCATCAAGCAAACTTCCAGGTTTAACGTAGTGAGCCACATCAGCGATCGCAACCCACAATCGATATCCATCATGCTCTGAGCGTTCACAGTAAACAGCATCATCATGATCTCTGGCTTCTGCCGGGTCAATCGTCACGAAGGCTAGGTCCCTTAAATCTTTACGGTTGACCACCTCACTTTTCGTGCAGACCAAAGCGACATCCTCTAGATCAGTTTTAATGCGCTTAGGCCAATGCTCCCGAATGCCAAATCTGGTCAGCGCAACTGCCGATGCCACATCACACTGATTATCCAAAATTTGATCGATCGAACTAAGTTCCCAAACTACGCCACGGCGCGGTCGCGTCGGCTGTCGTTTCAAAGTCGCAACCACATACTGACCGTGATCAATTGACTGTAGATTCTCAGAAGTTTCAACCCTACCAGGTACATTTAAACCGATAGGCTCCAAAGTATGTTTCAAACGTGACATTTTGTGTCCGACACGCAGAACAACCTGGCATACTCCGCGAGACTCTACACTTAGTGACTCAGGACTGAATTGGATCAATTCTTTGTGTATTCCGTTTGAGTCAGACACCCGATCCCCAGGCAGCAATGCAGGACAATCCACAGCGGAGAGCTTCAACAACTCGCCGTCATCCTTTCTTAGCCAAATTTGACGAATGCTTGCGTATTCAACGGTCGCACAAGTCCATTTGGGCTGCATTTTGGCGCGAGATTTACGGCCGCTCTGCTTCTTCATCTATGAACGTTAAATTGTGATGCCCTTCGGTCGTCTGCCAAAGACAGGATACTGTATTAGAGTTTAGCGGTCAGGTTCGACCGGATCAAGGCAATCGGGATTGTTGTATGCTGGATAGTTAATGCGAGTGGAAATTGGATCCGCTGTCATTTGTTCTTCTGGATACGGAACAGCCAACTGCAACGCCAGTTGACTGTTACTGCCCAACCAGTCATCCCAGTATTCTGGGTCAAGGATAACTGGCATTCGAAAATTTGAATTATGAATCTTTTCCATCAGTGCGTTCGCCTTTGTTGTCACAATAGTGCACGACACAAACATTGAGCCATCCTCTGTCCGACCGCGCTCCCAAAGGCCGGCAAATGCCATGATGGGTTGTTCAGAGTGGTAAATATGCCACGGTTGCTTGCGTTTCTGACCTTCAACAATTTGCCATTCGTAAAATCCAGTGGCAGGAATCAGGCAACGTTGCGCTTTCTTCCATGCGTTTCGGTAGCTGGGTTTTGAAGTCATCGATTCACATCTTGCGTTGGCTGTCGAGAACTTCGGCACCTCTGAACCTGCCCAGAATGGAATTAATGGCCAAATTGCACTTTGCAAAAGGCGTTGGTTTTCAGAACCTAACCGAACAACCGGAATTTTAGTCAAACCTTCGTCATCAGCCGTCTCGACGACGGTTTCTTTCACCGATGGGCTGATGTTGTAAGACTTGGAAAACGACTCAAATTGAACGTTTTCGTTCAGAATGTCGAATGTCGTCATCAACGCATCCGCATCAGTGAGGATGTTAAAGCGTCCACACATGATGATGAATTCACTGAATGATTTTGGCGCGCCCGGAGGGATTCGAACCCCCGACTCCCAGATTCGTAGTCTGGTACTCTAATCCAGCTGAGCTACGGGCGCAATTTCAAGGCAGAATAATTCGTTAATCCATTTTTCCTAATTCTGCCTTGGCGGAGAGGGTGGGATTCGAACCCACGATGGGGGTTGCCCATACTCCCTTAGCAGGGGAGCGCCTTCAGCCGCTCGGCCACCTCTCCGGTAATAA
>CAZYSR010000407.1:0-6688 GCA_964649525.1 uncultured Gammaproteobacteria bacterium | reverse complement strand
ACGATATTCTGCATGATGATGAAAGCGATATTAGAGGGAAAGTGGAGCACAAGGCATTTCGCGGCTCGCATTTTCTCTATCGCATTCGACTTGTAAGCGAGGAGATGCTTTACTGCCTAGCCGACTCGCACCACAATCACCACATTGGAGAGTGGATTGGAATCACTCCAAACATTGAACACATCGTGATTTTTGACAAGAAGAATGGTGAGCATCGCAAGTGATTTGATCGGGTGAAGGTTGAATTTGGCCCTACCTACCCCAAATTGTGAATTGAGGAATCTGATTTGAGTGGAACAGCCCAATCGTTCGAACTGCCTGCGCGGGATGGGCAGTTGGTGCGTGGCCTCTACCACGATACTGGCTCTGGGCCAGTTGGACTCTTCTTGCACGGACTTTTGTCGGATGCGGAAGGTGACAAGTCGATCACACTCTGGAATCAGGCAGAGCGGCATCACCGTTCCTGGATTCGGTTTGATATGCGGGCCCATGGCAGATCTGATGGCACTTTTGATGAGTTCACGATCTCCCGGGCACTCGAAGATGTCAGACTCGTACTGAGTCTGTTTCCTGACCGACCAAAATTCCTGGTTGGTTCCAGTATGGGTGGCTGGGTCGCTGCACAGCTTGCTACAGAAAAACAGCTGAAAATAGCCGGGGCTGTTTTGATTGCTCCCGCATTTTCATTCTTGATGCAGCTGTTTTTGCAAGTTCAACCACAAGATAGACAACAGTGGATCGAACAAGGTCGCTGGACATTCAAAAGCGATGAGATGGAAGACGACTTCACCCTCTCCTACAATGCAGTAGTTGATTCAAAACCGTACGATCTAATGGCGAAACCAGTGAATTACGGATGCCCGATTAGAATTTTGCATGGCAGGCTTGATGATGTTGTCCCGGCGATGCAAAGTGTCGAGTTTATGGGACACATGCCATCCTATTCGGATGTAGAACTCAGGATATTACCCAATGCAGATCATCGACTTTCGGGGCATATTGAACACATCACCAACTCAGTCGATGAAATCTGGCCGAAAACATAGAAAGAGATATTGAACAAATGAAACCTTTCACGATTATTTTTCTCTGCTTTCTGGTGATTCCAACGGCAGAGATTTACCTTCTGATCCAAATCGGTCAGGTTATCGGGGCAGGTTGGACGATTTTTGGTGTTGTCGCAACCGCCGTAGTTGGCGCCTGGCTGATCAGGATTCAGGGCATACTGACTCTTCACCGGGCTGTTGAGTCGTTACGAAGAAAGGAAGTACCTGCAATTGAATTGATTGAAGGTCTGTTTCTGCTAATCTGCGCAGCGCTTCTGATCACCCCTGGATTTGTAACCGATTCAATCGGATTTTTGTGCCTCGTGACTCCTGTACGTCGCGCGTTGGCTGCAATGGTGCTTCAGTACGGCATCGCGAACATGAAGAAGAAACAGGGAGACGAGAGTCAAACGACCTTCGAGACCAAATTCAGAGAAATCAAATAACAACCGTCCCATATCAAAAGTCTGAAAGATGGGTAAACTTCTTTTGTCAGACGGTTTCTTGCCCAGTTCCATAAATTCATGACTGTAACTCAACAGGCCAGTTTCGGAATTTGTAGGTGTCTTTGCCAGCAATTCGAATGTTCGCATAGTGATTTGGAATCGAATTCCGGTTGATCAATGGTTGAAACGTCTCAAAACGTACAGATTCGTTCTCTGAGCAAATCTTATCTCGAAGGCGATCACAATCATGTTGTCCTAAATGATGTAAACGCAGAATTTGAAGCCGGAATGATGCACGCTGTAACCGGGCGCAGTGGTTCAGGAAAGTCGACCCTGCTGAATCTCATTGCTGGTATCGATTTGCCTGACAGCGGCACAGTTTCCATTGCCGGACACAATGTTTCAGGGTTGAATGAAAGACAGCGAACTTTACTCAGGAGACAAAAAATTGGAATTGTCTTTCAGTTTTTCAATCTGATTGAATCCTTGACAGTCGCAGAAAATGTCATGCTGCCACTGGAACTAAACGGTGCAACTGATCGTACACAACGAACCTATGAAGCACTGGAACGTGTTGGACTCGGAAATCGCAGCCAAAGCTTTCCCGCAGGACTTTCGGGTGGTGAACAGCAGCGGGTTGCAATCGCACGCGCGATTGTTCATAAGCCAAACCTGATACTGGCTGATGAACCGACTGGCAATCTGGATGACGACTCGGCTCAGCAGGTCATTTCTATATTGGATGAATCGCGGGGTGAATCGACGGTGATTGTCGTAACGCACAGCATGGAACTGGCTGAAAGATGCGACCGACAATGGGAGTTGCGATCCGGTCAAATGTAAATACGCCAACATAAAATTGAAAACTGCTCTGCTTGCCTGGTTGCGCGAGGTTATCCGTGCGCCGTTACAATCGACTCTCTCCGTCCTTGGTGTCGCACTAGGTGTTACCGCAATCGTCGCAGTCAACATCACCAACCACAGCGCCCGCGAAAGTTTTATTGCTGCCAGTAATGCATTGGCTGAGTCGGCGACACACAGTATCGCAGGGGAGCCAAGCGACCAACTCTATCGTGAGTTAAGATTCAAAACAAAACATCCCCTACAACCCGTTGTCCAGGGTCGAGTTCGACTCAGTGACATTAACGACACCTCGGCAACAGTCTATGGAATTGATCCGATTGCCTTCTATCAATTCAACAGTCGATCGAACGCCACTCCTTCAAGTTCAGAAGACATCAACCAACTAATGGCTGAAGCGTTCAGCACTTTCGCAACTGCAGATACTTTGCATCAACTGGGCGTCAAACTCGGAGACAGCATCAAAATACGCTATGGACGCAAAAGCCATGAGCTTCGAATCACCGGACTGATCGAGACCAGCACACCTTTACAAGAGCAGTCATTCAGACGGCTTTTGTTAACTGATATAGCAACTGCGCAAACCATCCTTGGTATGCGAGGTCAACTCTCCTCAATTCAGTTGCAGCTGCCATCGGGAGATATGGTGCTTCAGGAAATTGAAGATTTGCTCCCCCAGGGCACACATCTGGAAGGCCGGCTTAATCGACAGCGCTCTCTTACTTCAATCACCGATGCGTTTCAGACCAATCTTACCGCGATGAGCCTCCTCGCACTACTGGTTGCAATATTTCTAATCTACAACACCATGACTTTTCTTGTCATGAGGCGCAGACCGACCATTGAGATTCTTCGGGCACTGGGATTTTCGCGCTCTGGGATAACAGTTTGTCTGACCCTGGAGGCAGCTACCATCGGTCTGGCTGCATCAATCATCGGAATTTTGGTAGGTAGTCAACTTGCCAAGCTTCTGCTCGTATTAGTTGAGCGCTCAATCAACAATCTCTACTTTCCAATTGAAGCTGACATTACGATTCTGACGCCAACGGTCGTATTCCTGGCGGTATGCTTGGGTATCGGCTCAACTATTTTGGCAGCTCTACCCGCTCTAATTGAGGCGCAAAACCTGATGCCATCGTTTGGTACTGAATTTCGCCGCCTACCGTCTTCTATCCGAATACGGGTTTTTGTATTCCTAATCTCGTGTACCGGATTTGTAGTTGCCGGGGTCGCGTTGATGCTGTTGTACCCGACCAGCATTGCATTAGGTTTTTTCAGCATTAACCTCATCGTAATCGGTTACTTTTGCCTGGTTCCACTACTGTCTCAGGCTTTGGGACGGGTTTTCCGCGTGGTTTCAAAACAATTATTTGGCCTTCGTGGTGTACTGTCAAGTCGCGCACTGTCAATGTCAGGTGGAAGATCTTCAATCGCAATTTGCGCACTGTGTGTAGCCATTTCAGCAACTGTTGGCGTCGGCGTTATGATCAGCAGTTTTCGTACTGCGGTAGACGACTGGCTTAGCGACCGCTTGCGTGCAGATGTTTACGTCTCGACTCAAGGTTACGGCGGTCAGTTGAGCACTATTGAAATCAATCGTCTGAAATTGATTCCGGGAGTCGAGTCAGTCGGCGTTGCGAACTGGGACTGGCTGCAGGGTCCTGATGGCCGATCCCGTATCTTTGCAGTTGACTACGGTGAACACGCATTTGGTGGATATCGGTTTAAGTCAAAAACGCCTGAGGTTTGGAATCGATTTCAGAACGGAGGTGTCATCATCAGCGAACCTTATGCTTGGAAGCACAAACTTTCGCTCGGTGATACAGTTCAGTTCTTTAGTGACAGTGGTGTCATTCAGATGCCAGTTGTCGGGGTATTTTTCGGTTACGGTTCCGATCGCGGTGTTGTGGTTATCCATCGGGAAGTCTATGTTTCGAAATTTAACGACTACGCGATCACCACTGCCGCTCTTTTCGGTTATCCGGATGCCAATCTACAGACACTGGAACATGAAGCCAATCAATCAATTTCCTCGGTCGGAGTGAGAGTTTGGACAGCGGGCAGCATACATGGCGCAGCGATGAAGATTTTTGATCAGACTTTTGCGATTACAGCAGTATTGAGAAGTCTTGCAGTCATTGTTGCGATCATCGCGGTTGTGTCAATTCTGGCTATGATTCAGATCGACCGCGGACGCGAACTTCGCATTCAAAAGGCAATCGGATTCACTTCCCGAGAAATTTGGACCTCGGCAAGCATCGAAGCCGGTGTAATGGGGTTGATTGCTGGAGTATTATCGCTTCCGGTTGGTCTACTGCTGTCTTGGCTTTTGATTTGGGTTGTCAATCAGCGATCATACGGCTGGACGATGCAAATGCTGATCGATGGCAAAATTCTCATCGAGGCAGTTTTGCTTGCGGTCATCGCAGCCCTGTTAGTTGGAGTTGTGCCGGCATGGTGGTTGGCAAACCGCGCACCAAAGCAAAAGCTACAGGTGGAATAGTCCATGGGAACAAAAACAAGACTTGGAATTACTGCATTCATTGTGCTATCAATTGGCGCTGCCGTCTGGTTGATGAATCGGTCATTCAATCTGGAAGATGACGGAGCACAAATTCAGCAACCGGTATTGGGAAATGTCCTGCTTGAAAGTTCTGACGGTCAGTTTGAATTCGTCACAACCTCCAGACAGCTTGAGTTTCCGCGAGATCACGGGTCTCACCCCGAATTTCAAACAGAGTGGTGGTACATCACCGGTAACCTCAAGAACAACGAGGGCAGACAGTTCGGCTATCAGTTCACGATTTTTCGTCGTGCACTATCTAGAGACTTGCCAGAACTTGATTCTAACTGGACAACTTCACAGGCTTATCTGGCGCATGCCGGTATAACGGATGTGCAATCGAAGATGTATCTCGTTGATGAGATCTACAGCCGTGGTGCGCTGAATTTGGCAGGCGTAGAAACGGAGCCTTTTTCAGTTTGGGTCGAAAACTGGCGGGCTGAAGGCTCTGTGGGACAATGCGTAGGCTGCTTGACACTTAACATCAAAGCCGAGTCCAATGATTTTTCATTTAGTCTTGATCTTGACAGCGCCAAACCTGCAGTGCTTCATGGAGAACGGGGTGTTAGCCGAAAAAGTACAATACCAGGGAACGCATCTTACTACTATTCGCTGTCAAGACTTCGAACCAGTGGCACGCTCACAATTAAGGGTGAGAGCATACCGGTATCAGGCAACAGTTGGATGGATCATGAATGGTTCTCGTCAGTCCTTGACGAGGGACAGTCTGGCTGGGACTGGTTTTCGCTACAGTTTGATGACCAGCGCGAGATGATGCTGTTCCAGGTCCGAAATCACGATCCTGCAGTGGAACCGTTCAAATACGGTGTCATGATTGATCAGCGCGGTCAATCTGAACTGATACCGCCTGACCAGATCACTCTGATTCCGGTGAGGGTATGGAAAAGTAATCTCAATCATTCTGAATATCCCGTACACTGGAAAATTGAAATTCCGTCACACGATATACAACTCGACGTTGAATCTCTGATTGATGCACAGGAAAGGGACGATTCATTTCGTTATTGGGAAGGTGCAATCAGAGTGCGTGGAATGGAAAGCAACCGGCCAATAACCGGTCTCGGTTACCTGGAGATGACAGGAAACTGAGCATTACCCATTCAACCTGTATCATATGCATTGCAATTCAGTCAAAAGTGTTTTTCTCGCATAGCGGCTTTCAGCGCCATCAATACAGACAAATATGCACGATTTTGCATTCCGAAAAAATTTGCTTGAGCCCGCGCTGATTCGACAACTCAGCCAACGCTCAAACAAGGATGCGACTGTCCGTCTCATAATTCACATTGCACTGATAACTATCGGGGTAACGATGGTTTGGCTTGCGGAATTCAGCTGGTGGCTATTGCCCGCGTGGTTCTTCTACGGAACAGTACTTATGTTTTTGTTCTCACCTCTGCATGAGTGCATTCATAGAACTGCTTTTCGAAACCGAACTGCAAATGATCTCGTGGCAAGAGTTATCGGATTTCTGATCTTGCTACCTGCGGACTACTTTCGTAGTTTTCACTTTGCACATCACCGGTACACAAACGACCCGAAGCGTGATCCGGAACTCCTCACTCCCAAACCTGTAAGTTTGCCACAGTATTTATGGGCGATGTGTGGGCTAGGAGCCTATTGGTGGGTACAGTTGCGAACAATCGTCCGACACTCTCTAGGTAGCATATCGGGAGACTTCATCGCTGAATCGAAGCACAGAACGATCATTCTTGAAGCACGGTTGCATTTAGTTCTCTATCTTGCCGTAG
>CAZYSR010000406.1:0-1981 GCA_964649525.1 uncultured Gammaproteobacteria bacterium | reverse complement strand
TGGGCAGTACCGATGCAGACCGGGTGAAATTACACTTCGAGATTCGACAATTTGGAAAACCAGTCGATCCGCTCAAGCTTCTGTCTGCAGGTTAGTTGCTAATTTTCGTATTGTGTTGAATCGATTAGATGCTGAGTAAAGCAGCTACGACTTTACGATCATCTCCGATCAGCAGATTAAATGTGGAACAAGCGGAACGAGAATTCATCACTTCGTATCCACATCCTTGCTGCACAAGTGGTTCAAAAAAACGGCGATCGGGAAAATGCAAATTTTTCCCGGTTCCAAGGATAAGTATTTCAGGATCAAATTCGGCAAACATTCTGAAATGTTCGGTGCTCAAGTCCTCAACACTCTGTGCCGACCAGTCTGTGATCACATTATCAACCGTTACAATAATGCTCTGTGTATACAATACTTCGTTCACAACGAATTCACCGGAATCAAGCAACTTAACCAGATTAAGGCCGGCTGAATCGGACCTATGCAATTCCATGTTTCGAATGACTCTTAAAGGTTATTTCGGACACTATATTAATCTCTATTCAAAATTTCAGTGCTTGAAAGTGGAGCATATTTAGAATGACGCCTGTTCGTATTGGATTGTTGGGATTTGGCACCGTTGGTTATGGAACTTGGTCTGTGCTTACCAGGAATTGTGATGAGATTGAACGCAGAATTGGGCGCAGGTTTGAAGTCTCTCACGTTGTCGTCAAAGACTTGACTAAACCCAGAGCCCCCGCTGCAAGTGGTTTGCACTTTACGGATAATCCATCTACGGTTATTGACAATCCTGACATCGATATTGTAATTGAGTTGATGGGTGGCACAAGCCCAGCCTACGAATACATTGATCGCGCACTTGCCAATGGCAAGCATATTGTGACCGCGAACAAGGAACTCATTGCATTGCGCGGCAATGAGTTATTTGAGACAGCAAAGAAATCAGACAAGATAGTTGCATTCGAAGCTTCGGTTTGTGGTGGCATCCCAATCATCAAGGCAGTGCGGGAGGGATTTGCAGCTAATCGCATTAGTTCACTGGTTGGAATCATCAATGGGACGTGTAACTATATTCTTTCGGATATGAAAGATTTAAAGCGTTCTTTCAATGATGTATTAGAGAAAGCTCAAGAATTAGGTTATGCGGAGGCAGATCCAACTTTTGATGTCGAAGGTATTGATGCGATGCACAAACTGGTTATTCTTGCATCCATCGCATTCGGCATTCCACTTCAGAAATTGGAGTCAATTCACTGTGAAGGAATCAGAACGATTTCATATGACGATATTGTTTATGCCGATGAACTGGGATTCACGATCAAGCACCTTGCCATAGCTAGAAGAATAGAATCTGGAATTGAAATGAGGGTACATCCTTCGTTGGTTTCAAAACAACGTCTGCTTGCTAATGTGAGTGGTGTTATGAATGCTGTAGCTGTATCAGGTGATGCAATTGGTCGGGCTCTATTCTATGGCCCAGGTGCTGGTTCTGAGCCGACTGCTTCTGCCGTGATTGCCGATTTGGTCGATGTTGCCAGAGCCATGAATGGAAGTGTGAACACTAGTGTTCCGCATTTGAGTTTTCAGTATGATCAATTGAAAAGTTTACCAATCGTTCCATTTGACCAGACCGAGACCGCCAATTATTTGAGAATGAGTGCGCTGAATCAAGCTGGTGTATTGGCGGAAGTAACTCGAATTCTTGGCGATCATGAGATTAGCATAGAATCGATCTTACAAAAGAGTTCTGGACATCACGAAGAGGTGTTGCCGGTAGTCATTGTGACTCAGGAAACCTTGGAAGCGAATATGCAAAACGCATTGGAAGAATTGCAAGTGCTTGATACAGTGATTGGTGAAATAAACCGAATTCGCATCGAAGCACTGGCGTAAGTCTGCAGATGAGTGATGACAGGATCATTTTGAATCGCACTTTGGTTCGTCGAACTCCCTCCGTCGAAACAGATGACCTTGATGT
>CAZYSR010000405.1:0-14424 GCA_964649525.1 uncultured Gammaproteobacteria bacterium | reverse complement strand
GTCATTCAATGAGGTGTCGGTCGGACAATTGATTGAAGAATTAATTGATCTTTATGGGCCGATTGCAGATAGTCAGTCAATCTCTCTCACCGCATCGGTTGCAAGTGACTCAGCCGTTCTATTTGTCGATCGGGATGCATTGGCTCAGGCGCTGGCCAATCTGGTGGACAATGCGTTGAAATATACCCCGCAGCATGGAACGATCGCGGTAGAGGGGAAAAGCTCAGCAAACGGTTTCGAGATTGCAATATCAGATAACGGTCCGGGCATTCCGGCTGAGTATCATCAGGAAGTTCTCAAGCGCTTTATTCGACTGGATGACAGCAGTCGAACAACACCAGGAAACGGGCTGGGCCTAAGTCTTGTTGCGGCTGTTGCCCGTATGCACAACTTGGCCCTTGTTCTTGAAGATGCCAAACCCGGTCTTCGAGTAAGGCTGAAAAATTTCAAACTGGTAAATCCTTAAACTGAAGGTACTGTAAGCGCCGTTGGTTTCCAACTTCAAGCGTTCCAATGTTGACCGACTCATTTCAAGAATCAACGTTTAAGGATTGGAATGATCGGTTTTTTCAGACAGATCCAAGCCCTTTGGCCGTACACTTTTGGACAGCCTGCCAAATTGAGCTTCTCTCGCTCAAACCTGGTAATGTTCATCTTTATGCAGGTGGGCACGGGATGACAGTCGATCATTTTTTGGCGAGTGCCTACGCGACCGCACCCAAGCTGACAGATTCAATGTTGAGTTTGGGTGAACGAGTGCTGCAGTCTGTTATTTCGACTCGCGATGCTGTAAGCATGAACACCAATCTCGGCGTGATTCTGTTGTGCGCACCGCTTGCCATTGCGGCAGAGAAGGCATCTGCGGCCACTCTGCGGCAGACGGTCGACGATGTCATCCGAGAAACTGACGTACAGGAGGCCGAACTGATCTTTCAAGCAATCAGAATGGCAGCGCCGTCCGGACTTTCGACTGCGAAGGTTAACGATGTTTGGGAACGCGCACAACAAGGCATCTATGCCATTATGAAGACAGCAGAATCGAAAGACATGATTGCCAGACAGTATGTGACAGGTTTTGCCGATGTATTTGAGGTTGGTTTCAATGAAGTGGATGAGGGTGTCGCACAGAACCTCAATCAAAGAGATCTAGCGGTGAGAATTTTTCTTGGATTTCTATCGCGCTTTCCGGATACACACATCGCACGGCAGTTCGGTAGAGCTACTGCTGAAGATATTCGGTCCGAAGCAAACTCGCTTTATGCTGAACTTTGCAAGTTGAATTCGACACAGTTGATGTACGACAGACTGATGGACTACGATGCGAATTGGAAGTCCCGCGAGGTGAATCCGGGAACCTCTGCTGACTTAACCGTAGCAACTCTATTTGCCTACCAAATCAAAAATGCAGTAAATTAGAATTGTGATTTGCTATTCTAAGTTTTGCAGCTTATTTCGACTGCTGACTGCGAATCGGCAAGAAAAATTTGATGTTCACTATATGGAGAAGACGAAATGGCGATTGATAATGTACGAGTAGGCGAGTCACTTGTTGGTGACGGCAACGAGGTTGCTCACATTGACCTGATCATGGGTCCGCGGGGCTCTGCAGTAGAAGCTGCATTTTGTAATACCTTGTGCAATAACAAGGATGGTTTTACCAGCCTGTTGGCGGTTGCTTCACCAAATGTACCTGCAAAGCCGAACACGGTAATGTTCAACAAGGTTACGATGAAAGGTGCCAAGCAGGCGGTGCAGATGTTTGGCCCTGCCCAGCGTGCGGTTTCCATGGCTGTCATTGACAGTGTTGAAGATGGTACCATTCCGGCTGATGAAGCAGATGATCTGTTTGTTTGCGTTGGCGTATTCATCCACTGGGAAGCGGAAGACGACACCAAGATCCAGGACTACAATTATGAAGCAACGCGTGAAGCCATCAGACGCGCTGTGACGGGTCGTCCCACTGCACAGGAAGTGATTGAACAGAAGGGTGCTTCCCATCCTTTTGCCGCACATGACTGATGAGGTTAGAGCAACAGGTGTCAGGCTCCAATGACCTGGCACCTGTTGTTGTCTGACGAAGAGTTGCACCAACAACTCTCCATCGAAGTGACTGATCATACTTGTCGAACAGACAATCTGTTGTTACAAACGACTTAATGGGAGGCTTTCAATGTCTGACGATAAAACCGACCGACGCCAGGACGAAACATTTGACCAGGCAACGATTGAGAGAAGACTGGCAGAAGAACTGCCACTCTGGTACTACGAAAACGGTTGGATTCGCCGAAAATACCGTACGATGGGCTGGAAGGGGACATTGATGGTGATCAACGCGGTTGGGCATCTCGCTGAAGCGGCGTGGCATCATCCCGACATTACCGCCTCATATGCCTTTGTCATTGTGAAGTTGACGAATCACGCAGCTAAAGGTGTTACTGAAAAAGACTTTGAGCTTGCAAAAAAAATAGAAGAAATGGTCCATTGGCAGCCAGGTCTTGATGATGGCGCACTGGAAGGAACGCCGACGGACCAAAGATTCCGGTACATTCGCTACGATTCGTAACTAAATTCAGACTGAATAAGTTCGCCGATTGATGAAGCAGCGTACTAACGTCTTACTCAGTTTGGGATCAAATTGTGGCGATCGAAAAGCCCATCTAAACACCGGACTGGAACGCCTGGCGCGTACCGGTTGCTTGATTCGACAGATTTCCCCAATCGTTGAATCACCAGCACAACTCCCAGCCCAGTCACCTTCTGAGTGGAATCGACCATTCTTGAATCTGGTTGCGATTGGTGAGACTGTCAAGAATTTTGATGCGTTCCAGCGCGATGCCAAAGCAATTCAATTGGAGTACAGCAAGCAGGGTAAAAGCAAGTGGGGTCCGCGCGAACTCGACATTGATATCGTTCACTGGGGAAAAAAAGCGCCTCCAAATCAAAAGCACATAGAGGGCATTCTGCCAGTTTTCACACGACCTTATGTGCTGACACCTCTTCTACACATCGCGCCAGGTTGGCCGGTTACAGATAAGGGTGATGTTACCGCGTTTGAACTAAGCGTTCGTTCAACCATTGAACTTCACATTCCAATTTGGATGGGTATCCTCAATGTTACTCCTGATTCATTTTCTGACGGTGGTCGATACAAGACGCCCGAAGCTATCAGAGCACAGGCAGATCACATGATCCAGAATGGAGTGAACATTATTGATATTGGAGCAGAGTCTACTCGACCCAATGCCACGGCTTTAAGCGATGATGGAGAATGGCAGAGGCTGCTACCGGCCATTGAACAGGTAAAAGAAAGTTGTGCAAACACTTTACTTGCGCCAGAAATCAGTGTGGATACCTATCATCCAGTTACCGCTGAAAGAGCACTGAATCAAGGTGTTGATATCATCAACGACGTTAGTGGTCTGCGCGACGATCATATGCTTGCACTCGCCAGGGAGAGCGGCAAGACCTTTATCGCGATGCACAGCATTACTGTACCTGTAGATCCGAAAATCAGTATTGGTGCTCGAGAGGACGCTTGTCGAGTCTTCGAGACGTGGGTCGAAGAAAGCCGCCGCTTGTGGGAAAACAGGGGACTCGATCTTGACAAAATTGTGATTGACCCCGGAATCGGATTTGGCAAGAGTAGTCTTCAGGCATTGGATCTAATGCGATCGGTTAAGCGTCTGCGAGAGTTTGGGCATCGAGTGCTAATTGGTCACTCAAGAAAACGCTTTCTGAAGGCATTCTCGAATCTGGAAAGTTCAGAACTTGATTTGGAAACGATTGGCGCTTCACTCAATCTTTGCGCTCAGTCTGTTGACATATTGCGTGTTCACGATGTAGAGGCTCATACCCGAGCTTATTTGAGTTGGGCACATCTACTCGACAATACAGAGGAGGACAAACCCAAATCCGAAGGTTAATTGAATATCTCAGGGCGACTACGAAATTCATTAACTGCGTCAGTCAGCCACTGCCAGGCTTCAAGTTCCCGCGGTCCCGCAGTTTTATCTATTGCAATTTGAAGATATGCCATTTCGATATTAATCTTTTCTTCCGGCAGCATGTGCAATCGACTCACGAGGATTGCTGCCTCAATCACAGCGGCTTGCGCGCGGTTAAAGCCTGGAAAGGGCTTGGTGGATGCGCGGTGTACCTGCGATAGATAAATCTTTGGTCTAAGGTCGTCATCGACAACCTTCATTACTTCAAGTTCCTGGTGATTGATGGCAGCTTCCAGCACCCGGCCCTTTGTGTGAGTGGCGGGTCGAGTTGGCCAATCCGTTCGTCCAGTAATGCATCCGGCATAGACTCTAACGTCATCGGTGATGTTGACAACTGCTGCACCCGTCGCTTCGAGATTGAACAGTGTCTGGGATGGTTTAAATGGTGCGATCACTACAAAATCATCAACGTACCGAATGCCCATCGGGGCGACATGTACAATGTCCTGTTCGTCGACAGTTGAAACAATGACTTCAAATATCACAGTCAGTCAGTTTTCGCGTTGATTCTTTGATTTCAGCGTACTGCCAGTTTCCTTATACTGGTCAGTCGATTGTTCTTCAGTGTGCAGGCAACCCCACTTGAGTTGCTGATCTTGAACATAGCGCTTCCCAAGCTGCCAGGCAATCTGCGCTTTGGTCAGTTCGGCGCCGAGATAGAAAGCGTGCCCCACATCTTCCTCCACGTCGATATGCGGGTATAGTTCGTAAGGGTCAGTCGCTTCGAACAGTCCGTCGCGGTTGAAAATATGGATGCCTTCATCACTTATTTGAATTCTGAAACTGGGATCTTTTATCAGAGCGGAAAAATCCCGAATTTCATCAGCTGTGGAGGGGTAGGGTTTCTTGTCGTGTAGCGCCAGCAGGCCGTCGCCGTAACTTCGAGGCAAGCTGGAATCAGTTTTGGCAGCATGCATCACGCGTCTTGCACGATCCGTCTCTTTGATTACAGTTCGGGCATGTTGACTGACCTGAGTTGTCAGCACTGCGCTGATATCAAGTTCTGAAACAATGCCCATCATGATTGCGGTGATGCCAAGTGTGTCTGCATCGGTGAGTTCAGTGATGTTGCCCGTACCCATCATGATTTGTACATCAGGGTATCGATGTCGAAGCTCAAAATAGTTTGCAATTGACTCAGTTAATCCAAAGTGTATTGGATTCAGGATTGCATCGGCAAGAAACGGTCGTTCCAATTGTTGCATGGCATCGATTGCCCGATAGAGTGACTTCTGACCCTTGTCAACGGCTGGGATCAATACTGGGGTGCTTGCAACTTCATTTGCAATCCAAAGTGTATCTTCGGAAAGGCTGAGTAGAAAATCAGCACCCGCCTTGCCCCCGCGAAGCAGGTCGCTGCTTTCGAGTGAGTCGATGCTGGTTTTAAACCCAGATTCATTCAGAGCCTGAACCGCATCCTCCAGATGTGGAAAATCCTGGCCCGGCAGACATCCTAAATCGATGACATCCGCGCCAAAACTACGATAGTCTTCCGCGAGCGAAATTATGCTTTCTGTGGTTCGATTCGGCGCGTCGACAATCTCAGCGAAGATTTGCACCGTGTATTCATTGAGTTCGGCGAAGTGAGCGGGTGAACCGAAAAATTCCGGTAAATCCTTCAGATCGTTGGGACCTCGTACCACCTTGATTCCAAAATGATTACCGAGCTCATTGACATCGCCGACACAAAGCCCCGGCAGCATGATCTGGTCAAAACCTTCGGAAATTTTCAAGCGTCGCTTGACCATCACAGTTGTAGCAAGAGCAGCGACACTCACTCCGATTTGATGAATGTCATAGGAGAAGTCCTTCGGTTCAATTCGATCCAGAGTTCGCTGCAGGCTTGACTCAGCCAGCCGACCCGTTATGAACAAGATTCGTTCAGACATTTGATACGCTCAAGCACGGCGCTTTTGAGCTCATCCATGTTTGTAGTCAGTGTGGTGGATTCGAATTCGCCGATCTTTCTCGAACATTCAAGATCGATCTCACGCGGATAAACAGTGACCATCTGTCCCGGTGCGGGAGTTATCACGACCGGTTTGGTATCACATGCGTAAACGATGATGGGAATTTTGCACTTGCCAGCCTGAGCAAAAACATTAGTAACCAGTGTGTCTGAAATTCCTGCAACACATTTTGCGACTGTGTTCGATGTCGCTGGGGCAACCACCAGAGTGTGGTAGTTATTTTCGTAAAACTGTCCCACAGGAACAGCACTGGCAGTCGAATCACGAAACATTCGGATTTTGGCGCGGCGCAGTCGTTCAGTGTATTTGTACATGACCAGTACTTCTTCAACTGCTCGGCTAAGAAAAACGTCCACGTCCTTTAACCCCATCAGAAATTCCAGGCACTCTTCGAGGTCGTGGCCGGATCCGGTCAGAGCCCAGGCGAATCTTATTTTCTTGGGTTTGCGAGGCATCACTTAAATTGGAGGGTACGAAAGTGCCTGCAGCGTCAATTCGCTCTCCACCGCAGCTCGTTGCTGACTACTCGAATCTTCTCCCGTGCAATCGAGACCGTGTAAAAATCACTTGAGTTTTGTTCAGCATACTTCAATTGACCCAAAGCGATTTTTAAATCGCCAATTTTGAAATGATAGTCCGCATCAGCAAGGTAAGCTTCTCCGACCGAGCCTGACTCGGCGGCGGTTTTAGAATGGAGCTTTAGAAGTTGAATGTGTTCGAGATTTGTCAGAAGATGCTTTCTCAAATATCGGTTGGCTTGCTCCGCCTGACCGGATTCAAGCATTGCTTTTGTATAAATCTCAATGACTGCTGGATGGGGATGTTCCTGTGTTGCCAATGGTTCCAGCATCGAAATGGTAATTTGAGGGTTTTCATTCAATGTCATTTCTGCCTGCGCGAGCAGAATCCACAAATTTTCGGGATGAAGCAAAGCCAGTTCAGCTAACTCCTTGCGTGCCTTTGCCAAGTTGCCGTCCTTGGCAAGTGAAAGTGCGTAACCATAGCGATTGGCTGACTGCTCGTCTTCGGTCCCACTTGTCAAGTTCTTCTCAAAGTGCAGATAAGTCTTACCGGACTGCCAGTTGAATAAAACTCGGTTTCGAGCTTGAAAGTACAGAAAATCAGATGTCAGTTCTGGAAACGGTCGATTGGAGTATTGTCGAAGTCTTGCGCTGATTGCGGCGATTCGCTGCGGTGTTACGGGGTGGGTGTTGTGGATATTCGATTCAACCACACCCCGCTGTCGCTTTTCACGTTCAAGCGCCACCATAAAGTTCTTGGCATACTTTGGATCGTAGCCAGAGTTAGCCATCATTCGAACTGCAACATTGTCTGCTTCGCGCTCGTAGGCGAGTGTGTGTGCAATAATGGAATCAACTCGAGCAGCCTGTGCACCAATAATTGTCGCGATTCCGGCATCACCACCGATCAGTATACCTGCCAGCACTGCAAGAATTGAGGGTGCCTGTGTTGATTCATAAGCTCCTAGAAGACGTTCAAGATGGTTTTGCTTGAAGTGTGCGAGTTCGTGAGCCATGACCGAAACCAACTCTGCCTCGTTACTTGCCAATTCAATTAATCCGGAGTTTAAGAAAAAGGTTGAGCCAGGTCCGGCAAATGCATTGACTTCGGGATCCTTTACCACGTAATAATGAAGAAGGTCAATGTCAATTTCTCCGCCTTCGACCAGTTTTTTCGCGATATCTATGACGAAAGCATTAATCTGCAGGTCATTAGAAAGCTGCTTTGTTTCACGAACGATGCTAAGGAACTGCCTGGCTTGTCGCTGTAGACTTTCAGCGGCGACCGGATTTGCTGCGTATGCAGAAGAATCCATCTCAATTCCTGGCAATACAAAGGCAAACGTCAGCAAGAGGCTGAGTGTTTTGATCTTTTTGATGCGGTTTATCATTCTGGATCTTTCATCACAATGTTTGATCGTTGAGTCAGAGAGTATATGAGTGGACATGTTCTGGTAGCGTTTTGAATTTTAACAGCAAGCCAATTGCCACCTGTTCCAGATGAGCGAATACGCTAACAGAATACTTGGTGTGTGCAGTCTGTTTGAAGCCGGCTAGATTCGTTAACAATGATTTACGAATCGTATGTCCGGTTTGGTCTTTATTTGGAGGGACTACCCACCATTTGTCAAGAACAAAATTAGCGGAATACTCAATTGTTCGATAGTTGACTCAGAAACTTGAAGGTGTCGTCTGACGCCCGCTTTGACTTCGCAATTGACAATGGTGTGTGGCCATCACTATTTCTTGCCCTGATATTTGCACCTTTTTCAACCAGGAAATTGAGAACGACATTTTTTCCATCTCTGCTACAGCAGGACCCATGCGGTACGAAGACACCTGGCGGCGCATCCAACGAATCGTCAGCGATGGCAATATGAAGCGGTGTGTTGCCAGCAGCATCTTTGCAATCAATCTGCGCACCCCGTTCCACGAGAAGTTCTGCAGTTTGCTTGGAATTGAACCACGCTGCCAGGTGCAACGGTGATGCTCCGGAATGGTTTACTGCATTGACGTCAGCACCGTACTCTAGCAGAACTACCGCAACTTCGTGCATGTTGGTTGCCGCTGCGAGGTGTAGTGACGTATGACCACCACCATCGCGAACATCCACACTGGCACCTTCCTCAAGCATTGTTCTCGCAGCTACTACCGGGTATTCTAGTTTCAACGCATATCTTGAGGAAAATCCACCCAGAAAAATTGCAACCCGAGGACCTGCTTCATACATCGAGAGCCAGTGAAGCATTGTTCGGGACTCTCGGTCTTTGCCATCCACATCAAAGCCATTACGAAGCAGTGCGTGCAGCGATTTTCTCGAATCTGCACACAACGCACAATGAACCGGATTTAGGTCGGGATAGGCTGCTGGATCAAAAGCTGCACCATGTTCAAACAGCAATTTCATGATTTGGACTGAATTCAGGCTGGCAGCAATATGCAGCGGTGTCAGTTCCCGAACACCCCAGAAATTGGCATCATCGAATCCGATTTCGAATCGCTTCATCTGATCCCGGAAATACTCTGGTGGCCCAGCGAATTGGTCGAATTCATTTGAAGCAACAGCCTGAGGATCAGCACCTAAGGCCAAAAGGTGCGCTACGGCATCGACATTTTTGTCAACAATGGCCCAATGCAAATGAGTAAAACCAAATTGGTCGCGACTTTCAGCATCAGGTTTTGCGCCGAGCTTTTCGTAAAACGCATTCAACTTTTCATCCATTTCTCAAGACTCTTTGCTGAACATAGATTCGACGTTTTACTCAGATTCGCCTTAAAATTTTGACAGGTTGAATCAACTACTATTGTAAGTTCTTTCTAATGATGTCAAAAAAGCTTTGGCACCCATTCATTAAATACTTTAATATGAAAAGGCAGGTACTCCCTGCTGGAATCCAGTTCTGATAACCAGAATTTCAGTTTTGTCGAAATCAGAACAGTTGTGACCCGATTTTGCATTTGGATAAACAAGACTATGCCGCTGATTCGCGGGAACCGAAGTGGCTGGTTATAGCTGCAGCAGTCAGTGTATTCCTGGCGTTTGTCTCCCTGTCCATACTACTGTGGGCGAAGTGGGGACTGGTCACCTTTATGAAGTCGAGTATCTGGCTAGTCTGTTTCTAACCAAAATTCAATTTTTCTGAAATACTCTCGTAAATCTGATCACTTGTTTCCTCCGGTGAAAAGTGCGTTACGTACTTTCCATTCGGCCCGATCAGATAAAGATAGGAACTGTGATTGACCATGTAATCATCGCCTTCAGTCGGTGAGTATGAGAAGTAACTGCCATAGGAATAGACTAGGTCATTGAGCTGTTCTATTGTTCCAGTCAGCCCTTCAAAACGATCATGAAAGTGAGAGATGTAGTCGCCGATGACTTCTGGCGTATCTCGATCTGGATCAACTGAGACAAAGAGTGGTGTAATTTGTTGGGCTTTATTTACGTTGACTTTTTCAAGTCGATTCAAAATACTTGTCATTTGCAGAAGCGTTCCGGGGCAGGTAGCCGGACAATGGGTAAAACCAAAGTACATGAAAAGGTATTGCCCATGAAAGGATTCATCGGTCACAACTTTCCCGGTATGATGAGTTAGCTCAAAGGGTCCCCCGATCTCAATTTCAACGGGATCATCACTGTTGAGCAGTTGGTACGAAACCACACCGACTACACTTAAACTAACCAAACAAGTCAGCCCAAGCAGAAGATTTTTTAGTTGTTTTGACATGATTTATGAATTTACCGATTGATTGAAGTGGCCCTGCCGATTATTTGCTCTCATTCACAAACCAAGCTGTACAGCATCGGTGTGTCCGACAGTTCTCTGACAGCCACTTCCATTTCAATTGTCCCTGATTTTTCAAATTCTAGTACCAATTGCAACTCAGATTCCGGTGTCAAAGGATTTTGCAAGCCCATCAGCATAATATGAAGTCCATGCTGTTTGAGTTCTAGTGGTGAATCAGAATTGAACATCAGCTTCTCAGCTTCAGCCTCTTCCATCACCATGATTCCATTTTTGATCAAGATGTCGTGAATTTTCACCTGCATCGACTGAGGCGCATGAGCGCTGATCAGTCGGTCCGAAAATCCTTCCTGAGCCGAGATCGCCAGAAAAACGGCCCCAACTTTTTTACCCAGAGACTCAAATGACCATGGTGATTCGATGCAGATCGTCCCCAATTTATAGACTACCGAATCATCAATGTCAGCATCCAAATTACTTGCGTATGGTGATTGAACTGCGATTAAGGTTGCGAGAACAACAATCAATCCAGACCCAGTAAATATTCGCATTCTATTTTCCAAATTTGCAACCAGTTGCGTACCTAATGCACTTTCACTCGTCATCAACCAGGCAAAATCCGGCTGAACTTTCCTCTGGAATACAGTACTTTTCTAAATTTCCCATGCTTCAGCATGCGTCGTACAAAAGTGGTGAGTAGACTTCCTGAACAATCCTGCTGCAGCTGTGACTTTTATTGCCGCTACTCAATCGCTTCATCGATAATCTTTTCAACGTAACTAAATTTTATAAGGACTATGTCGTCATGGCGGTATTCAAAATTGAAATCATAGTATGGTTTATCCCGATTCAGGGTATTTCCTGTCAAGTCAAGTTCAAAAATTCCCATTTTTTCAACCTATGAAGTTCAATATTCTGGTAACCGAAGCACCTTATACACATCAGGCATCTGACACGGCTTACCAGTTTGCCAGGGCAGCAATAGACAGCGGCCATGAAGTCAGTCGCGTGTTCTTCTATCATGACGGTGTTCACAATGCAACCCGCCTGAGTAGCCCGCCAGTAGATGATCGGAATGTGATTGATCGCTGGGTGCAATTGGCCGAGAATCATAATGTAGACCTGGCGATATGCATTGCGGCATCGCTGCGACGAGGCGTGCTGAGCGAAGAATCAGCGCAGCAAAGTGGCAAGACAGTGACCAATCTGGACGAACATTTCAAGGTTGCAGGATTCGGACATTTCATTGAAGGTTCGATTGTTACCGATCGCACCATTGTGTTCGGGGATTGAACATTACGCAGCGGTGTATTTGATGATTAAGAGGATTATGTTTGTCAATCGAAGGGCTCCTGGTGGGACAGTGTATGGGATGGAAGCTCTTGATGCGCTGCTCGCAGCTTCTGCATTCGATCAGGATTTAAATGCTGTATTTTTGGATGATGGTGTCTATCAGTTAAAAAGAGGGCAAAATCCTGCTAAATTGGGTATCAAGAACTTCACAAAAACCTTTGCCGCTTTGAGTGATTTTGGCGTCAATCATCTCTATGTGGAGAAAGAATCCATGGCTGATAGAGGCCTTTCAGATTTGGACTTGATGGAGGTTTTTCGCAATGACGGAAGCGATGCAGTAACCGTTATTTCGGCAAGTGATCTGTCCAAAATTATGAATTCGCAAGATGTCATTTTGCAGTTTTAGATACGACGATGCTTCATACGGTAAACAAATCGCCATCTGAAAAAACAAGTCTACAGAGCTGTTTGAGGCTGGCCAGTGCGGGCAGCGATATTCTGTTAATCGAAGATGGCGTTTATGCCGCGGTTAATGGCACAAAATTTTCAAAACTAGTAGAAGATTCACTGAAAAATCATCAGGTTTATGCGCTGGAAGCGGATCTTGAGTGCCGCGGATTGGATAAGTCGCAGTTGATTGATGGAGTTGAGATGATTGATTACAAGGGTTTTGTTTCGCTAGCCATACGCAACAAGGCCGTACATTCCTGGCTATAAACGAATGGGGAACCATGCCAATTGAGTTTAACGGAAAAGTCTACCAAACGGATTCGGAAGGGTTTTTATCAAATCCTGACGAGTGGTCGGTGGAGTTAGCAGAAAAAATGGCGGCTGATGACGGCTACCAGCTCAGTCCTGAACACTGGGAAGCCATCAATATCCTTCGAGACTACTACGCCCAGTTCGCCATCGCTCCACCCATTCGCATTCTCATTCGTCATATGGGAAAGCGGCTAGGCAAGGAAAAGGCAAACAGTCCATATCTATATGAACTTTTTCCATTTGGACCGGCTAAACAAGCCTGTCGTTATGCAGGTTTACCAAAACCGACAGGCTGTATCTAGAATTTTGGTGATTCACAAACCACGCGGCATCATCTTGAGTTAGTCAAATTTTTCGTGTCGGCCACTTTCGCGATACTCTTTTATCTTGCAGGATTAATCCTGCTTTGTGGCATTGTTTGGAAAGTGTTGAGTTACGCCAGGATTCCGGTTCGTTATTTGCTGCCCATTGCACCAGCGCCTCAGTCATATGGTGGTGTGGCACTTCGAATTCTAAGGGAGGCCTTGTTTTTTGAGAGCCTGTTCAGGGCAAACAAATGGACCTGGCTTTTCGGATGGACATTTCACTATGCATTACTGGTTGTATTGATACGGCACCTGTTTTTCGTCACCTGGTCGCTCGAACCGTGGGTGATCATGCTGTTTTTCCCGGGTGATGTTGCCGCCTGGCTGATGATCGGCTCGCTGCTCGGGTTGTTGGGCCGACGAATTTTCGTTGATCGGGTGCGCTATATTTCGACTGTATCTGACTACGCCATGTTGATTCTGATCTTGTTGATCGGGATCACTGGTTTGGCCCTACGCTACCAGGTACCGGTAGATATCATGGCAACTCGAGAGTTTATGTTAGGGCTGATGAAGTTGGATTTGGCAGAACTACCCAGAAATGGAGTGCTCTATCTTCATTTGGCCAGTGTAGTGATTTTGGTAATTGTCTTTCCATTCAGTAAATTGATTCATTTTCCTGGGTATTTTTTCAGTCCCAGCCATAATCAGAAATATCCCACCGCGAAAACGAAGGATCTCAGCAATTGATGACATGGGCAGTGTAAGCACACGAAAAATCGAACCACGTAAATCTCGCGCAGTCAAACCAAATTTTTACTCTGACAGTAGTGAGTGTGGCGGACTGGTTGAAAATTGGCAGGAGATTGCTATCGAAAAGCTTGGCGAGGAGGTTCGCTCGAATCGGGCGTTGCGGGTATTTCTGGACAGCTGTGTGAAATGTGGTGCCTGCACCGACAAGTGTCACTATTTCCTGGGCGACGGCGATCCGTTGAATATGCCGGTTGCACGACAGGACCTGATCCGAGGAGTTTACCGACGCTACTTTACTGCAGCTGGTAAGTTTTTCCCAAAATTTGTCGGTGCGCTTGATCTCACCAAATCCTTGCTTGAAGATTGGAGTACTTACTACTATCAGTGCTCTGAATGTCGCCGCTGTTCAGTTTACTGTCCTTTTGGAATTGATACTGCAGAAATCACGATGGTGGGTCGATCGATTCTTGACGCAGTCGGAATCAGGCAAAACTACATTCACACCGTTCTGGATAACGTCAATCGAGTCGGGAACAACCTGGGGATGATCGGCGCGGCGATCGCCGACACCCTGGAAGGGTTGGAAGAGGATGTGCTTGAAGAGACTGGGGTTAATGTAAGATTTCCGCTCGACGACGTTGATGCTGATGTATTGCTGCTGGTTCCATCGGCCGATCTTTTTGCAGAGCCACATGTTGACGGACTAATTGGCTGTGCGAAAATCTTCCACCAGCAGGGCATTCGCTGGACGCTTTCTACAGAGGCTTCAGAGGCGGCGAATTTTGCACTGTTTATTGGGGATGATGAACAAATGCAGCAGATGACGGGACGTGTCCGCGAAACCGCACTCAAACTCGGAGTCAAACAGGTTGTAGTTGGAGAGTGTGGTCACGCTTGGCGTGTGGCAAGCAGCTATTGGCCGGACATATTTGGGGATAAGCGCACACCTGATTTCGAAACACTACATATTTGCGAGTTCACCTACGATTTAGTTAGAAAAAATCGACTACAGCTTGATAGGTCTGTACACAACAATAAAGTCATTACGTTTCACGACTCATGCAATGTAGCTC
>CAZYSR010000404.1:0-4239 GCA_964649525.1 uncultured Gammaproteobacteria bacterium | reverse complement strand
GAGGACGGATCGACTATGCTGGTTGTAACTCACGAAATGGGATTCGCCAGAGAAGTGTCGAAGCGAGTAATGTTCTTGCATCAAGGAAGAGTTGAGGAAGACGGGACTCCGGAAGAGGTTTTTGACAATCCCAAGTCTGATCGTTTTCGGGAGTTTCTGTCAGGAAGTTTGAAATAATTTTATTTGTTTACATGACTTTACGGAGTATCTTATCGATGAAAAAAGCAATCTCAATACTAACACTGCTGACTGCGCTGACATTCGGACCAATCGTTTCTGCGGGCGATTGGGACAAAGTGCGAATTGGAGTGGAAGGTGCCTATCCACCCTTTAGTTTTGTAACCGCGAGCGGTGAACTTCAGGGCTTCGATATCGAAATCGCAAGAGCATTGTGCGATGAAATTGGCGCTGAGTGCACCTTGGTTCAGCAGGATTGGGATGGAATTATTCCCGCGCTGCTGGCACGAAAATTTGATGCCATTGTCGCTTCCATGTCAATTACAGAAGAGCGCAAAAAGAAAGTGGCGTTCACCAATAAATACTACAGTACACCCGCCAAATTTGCACAAGCAAAAGGCGCTGGAAACGAAATTTCAGCAGAGGGTTTGAAAGGAAAGACCGTAGGCGTACAGCGAGCAACGATCCATGACAATTTTGTTACAAGCAAGTTCGGAGACGCGGTAGATGTAAGGCGATACGGTTCGCAAGACGAGGCATATCTTGATGCTGTTGCAGGTCGCCTTGACTTGCTTCTGGCAGATTCAGTAGCAATGGCAGATGGATTTTTAAATACACCGGAAGGTGAAGGCTGGGAATTTGTTGGCCCAGGATACACCGATCCTGAATTTTTCGGTGATGGTGCCGGAATAGCAGTTCGTAAAAAGGATCAAGATTTGGTCGATAAATTCAATGCGGCTATCGATACAATTCGAGCGAACGGGAAGTATCAAGAAATTAACGATAAATATTTCGAATTTGATGTTTTTGGAGAATAATTCCCTGTTAACCTGATAGTGATGTGGCTGCTGGAAATTTATTCGGCAGCCGTATCATCGTTTGTTTTCTACATTAATTTGCTATGCACGAGTTTCTGGTTGAGAGTCTAAGCGGCGTCTTGGGTGGGTACCTTTACCCATTTATTCTGGAAGGAATGCTGTTAACCATTGAACTCGCGTTACTTTCGTTATTTTTCGCACTCGCTCTGGGCCTTTTGGGCGCCGTAGCTAAGTTGTCCAACAATCGTAGTGCAAAATTTATCGCTGGCCTCTATACCACGCTGATACGAGGAGTACCCGACATCGTACTAATGTTCATCATTTTCTTCGGTGGACAGTTGGGGGTCAACGTCATTGGAGACAGTCTCGGTCTTGACTACATTGAAATCAGTGAGTTTACTGCGGGTGTAATCACGATCGGTTTCATTTTCGGAGCATATATGGCGGAAACCTTTCGCGGTGCGATTTTGGCGGTACCGCGTGGAGAAATTGAAGCAGGGTATGCGTATGGAATGACACCGGTTCAAGTATTTCACCGAATCACGTTCCCAGCTTGCGTCAGGCATGCCTTACCGGGTTTCGGAAACAATTGGCTGGTACTTGCTAAAACAACCGCACTTGTATCAGTAATCGGCTTGGAAGATATGGTGTTTCGGGCGACACAAGCGGGCGGTTCGTTAAGACAACCTTTCACTTTCTATCTTGTCGTGGCTGTACTTTACCTAGTCATTACTGCTGTGTCGGATGTTGGGTTGCGATGGCTGGACAAACGATACAGTGTTGGTGTACGGAGGGCGTAGTCCGAAATGGATTTTGAAGCGATTACAACCAACCTTCCTCTCTACTTTGAAGGCTTGCTGACGACCGTCGAACTCGTCGTTCTCGCTCTAATTTTGGGCATGGCGCTAGCAATACCTATTGGCTTGTTGGCGAGCCGAAAAAGTGTTTGGGTGACTTTTTTACCTAAGTCATTCATCTATTTCTTCCGAGGCACACCGCTGATCGTTCAGATGTATATGATTTATTTCGGGGCAGGACAGTTTGAATGGTTAAGAGAAAGCTTTTTGTGGTTTATTTTTAAGGAAGCCTATGCTTGTGCGCTAATCGCTTTTTCACTGAACACTGCCGCCTACACTGCTGAAATACTTCGCGGCGCAATCATCGGTACACCTTACGGCGAAATTGAAGCGGGACGAGCTAGTGGAATGTCTGGGTGGTTGATCCTGCGGCGAATTATTCTTCCAAGTTCATTTCGTAGAGCATTACCAGCCTACGGTAACGAGGTAATCTTTATGCTTCACGGCAGCGCACTTGCCGGAGTCATTACAATCATTGATTTATTTGGTGCTGCGAGAATTGTGAACTCCCGCCATTTCGTGCCTTTTGAATCCTTCATCACGGCTGGCGTTTTCTATCTGATTCTGACCTTTGCGATCATTTGGGTCTTTAAGCGAATTGAGTTTCGCTGGCACGCACACCTTCGACCTAGGAAGACTTAAACACTAACGGTTCATTCAGGAACCCATTCCCAAGTCAGCCCACCAACATATCACTCAATTGTTTTGCACTACTGCAAAATCTCCGGACGCGGGGAGATTGATCTTCTATGTTTCAGTTGATGTCGCAGCGATGCGTACAGTGATCCATCTTCATAGGGATTGAATTACGAAAAATTGTTTGGGTGTTGTGTAGATTACACAAGCAGAAGCGCTTCAAACATTTGGATAATATGAAAGTACAAAATTCATATTGTCCACATATGCTGTTCAAGAATCTTCTTTGGAAATGATCTGCATTGTCCCATGCACTCACAAATGTCAATTTTGATTTGATCTACGCCTTTTTCAGAAGAAAAACAAAAACGCCATCCTCTTTCTTTGATTCCAGCAATTCATGACCGGTTTGACGGCAAAGCGCTTCAAAGTCCAATACTGAGCCCGGATCTGTAGAAAGAACTTCTAGGATTTGTCCAGATTCCATCTGTGAAATTGATTTTTTCGCTTTCAAAATGGGAAGTGGGCAATTCAGTCCTTTTGTGTCAAGAGTTTGGTCCGGCATATTTTCATTTCTCCTAATCGAATCAAGGCTGTGAGCAAATCAAAGTGAATAAATTGGCAGAGTTTCTTTGTGATTCCAGCGGCACAATTACGGGTTGCAGCCTTCAAAACCATCGGTATCCATTTTGGACTCGTAAGGTGCGGCAACATCAGTACCCGCAGTTAACTGAGATTTAATTGAACTCCAGTCATCAACTTTAACTTTAAGTAACCAGCCATTGCCATAGGGTTCTGAGTTTGCAAGTCCTGGCGATGAAACAATATCCTTGTTCACCTCTACTACTTCACCACCACTAAGCAGTTTGGCAGGCCCTACCCACTTTCCGGATTCAACTGTTGCACAGCTCCTGCCTGGCACGACTTTTCGTCCAGCTCTTTTCGGTGTAATCGCAACAATTTGGCCCGCCATAGCACCAGCGATTGCTGTCATGCCAACAGTTACAGTACCATCGTCGTTCTCTCGATACCAGATGTTATTTTGAACATCGTACAAAAGGTCATCAGGTAACTCACATCCTCGTACTTGTGCCATTGTTCGTTTCTCCGTTTAAGCTGAAACTGCTTTGGAATTACAGCAAAATTCACCTAGTTCCTGGACTTCCATTTTCCCTTGAATAAACAGAAGCAGGTGCATGGCAACCAAAGAGGCTAAGGTGATCTGCTGCAGATCTTTTTTCATATGATACAAATTAATCTGATAGATCAGTTCCCTACAAGTTTCGCGGCAGGCGTGAAATGACGGGTCCAGCTTTGCTCCCTGTCGATGCAGTCCTAACAACCGAAACCCCTCATACTTATCCTGTGTGGGGATTTGGTTGTGAGCAGCTAACCAATTCTCCAGTATTGCTTCTCCCATTTGCAGCAAATGATCAGCCGGATTGATTACTTCTTGTGGACGATCCCTGACAGACAAAATTGCGCGTTCAATTTCACTGAAACTGGTCATGCAAGGCCTTTTTCTCTTAACAATCCCAATGATTGTGAAATATTTTCGTGAATACCAAGTTGCCTCGGTGATATGCCAAGTGCCAGTCCCAAGAGCTGTGTGAAATACAGCATTACAGGTTGAGTTTTTACACCAAGCGTTTCTTCAGCTCGGATCTGATGAATCTCCAGTCCGCTGTGACAAGTGGGGCATTCTGTTGCAATGATATCAGCGCTACACGCTTCCGCTGCCTGTAAGATGT
>CAZYSR010000403.1:0-12059 GCA_964649525.1 uncultured Gammaproteobacteria bacterium | reverse complement strand
TGGATCAGGCTCTGGCAATACTCAATGGTGCTCACGACACCTTGAGTTCTCTCGATGGAGTTTCCTGGGTAGAGCCCGACATTGGATTTCGAGTTAAATTTAAGTGTGATTAAAGTGGAAAAGAATAATTTATGCGAACTGACTATTACTGAACTAAGTCGGAAGTTATTTGACGGTAAAATCTGTGCAACTGATGTAGTAGGTTCGTGTCTTGACAGAATCGAAATGACACAGCAGACCACAAACGCTTTCGTAGCCTACGATCCTGAACTGGCATTGGAGACAGCCCGGAAACAGGATTTACACTTCGCACAAGGCTCAATCAGCGGACCTCTGCATGGTATTCCAATTGCGGTCAAGGACAATTATCTGACTGCTGACTACCCGACGACAGCCTGCTCGAAGATCTACCCGGACAATCCCGTCGGACTCGATTCCACAATGGTTGCAAAATTGAGAAGCGCTGGTGCAATTGTCATTGGAAAGACCAATATGCACGAATGGGCATATGGCGCAACCAACGAAGAGTCTTCATATGGAACCACTCGAAATCCCTGGAACAGTGAGCACATCACTGGCGGTTCAAGTGGTGGTTCTGGTGCCGCTTTAGCGGCGAGGATGGTGCCTGCCGCACTTGGAAGCGATACAGGAGGCTCCATCCGTATTCCAGCATCTGCCTGCGGTGTAAGTGGTTTGAAGCCCACCGCTGGACGCGTCAGTCGTACTGGCATTCTACCATTGTCATGGACACTCGATATTGGAGGACCGATGGCTCGGTCTGCGCAAGATCTCAGAATCTTGTTCGATGTAGTTGCGGGATTCGACCCCAAGTGTCCAACCACATATGGAATTTGTTCCGATAACCAATCTACCAATAAAGGTCATCGATTTCGCATCGCACTGTTTCGTAGTAGTGAAATTCTCTGTGATGACACTGTCATGGAATCAGTAGAACAGGCTTTGAATGTCTTGCGTGATGATGGAGCCGTCGTGGACGAGGTAAGCTTTTCGGGACTGGAAACTGGCTTTGGGGCTTGGAAAATTCTACTCCACTGCGAAGCCGCCGCATATCATGCGAAATTTCTAGCAGAATCTGCCGATCTGTATTCTGATAATGTCAGAGTTCAAGTGGAAGCTGGACGTTGTCTATCTGCATCAACGTACCTTAAGGCTCAGCAATATCGAGCTGTGTTCAATCAAAAATTCAGCCAGCTCACTGATCAATACGACCTGATTGCAATGCCAACGCTCCCAGTTACAGCACCTCGAATTGGACAATGTAAGCTTGAAGTCAACAATTCACCCATTACTTCACAGGACGCTATGACTTCAATAGCATGGATTGCAAATTTCACCGGCCTGCCAGCGACTTCCGTTCCATGTGGTTTTGATGAGCGAGGACTACCAATTGGGTTAATGTTTGTTGGACCGGCGTTTGGAGAAGAAACAATACTTTCAGTTGCCGAGAGATATCAAACTCTTACCCAGTGGCATAATCTCGCACCGAATTGCAATTGAATTCTTCATTACCATCGGTGCAACCGGAGGTGTAAATGCCTGATCTAAAACGTGAACTGGGTGAGATTGGCCGTGACAATTACATTCCCATCGGTGTTCTTTTTTCTCAAAGTGGCCCAATGTCTGTGACCGAGATGGCACACCTCAAAGGGACACTGATGGCCATTGAGGAAATCAACAAGAATGGTGGCATCGACGGGATGTTGCTTCAACCGATTGTTGACGATCCGAAATCAGATCCATCAACATCAAGAAAATTAGCAAATAAATTACTGACACAGGATCAAGTTTCAGTCATTTTTGGGTGCTGTTCTTCAAGCATTCGTAAAGCGGTCCTTCCAATAATCGAACGTCACGGCGCCTTGCTGTTTTATCCTTCGTTTTACGAGGGATTCGAGTACTCACCAAACATTGTGTATACGGGTGCAACACCGAACCAAACTGTGATCCCGCTCGTCGAATTACTTTTCAACAAGTACGGAAAGAGATTTGCGATGGTTGGCTCAGATTACATATATGCACACGAGATTAATCGAATCGTAAAGGAATTCCTAATTGAAAGTGGCGGATCAGTTGTGACCGAACTCTATATTCAGCAAGGGGCAGATAAAGAAAAATTTAAACTGGTTGCTGAAAAACTTGCTATGTTTTCACCTGACATTATTTTTTCTACTGTTGTCGGTGTAGACACAGCGAAACTGTACGATTCGTGCCAGGAGGAAGGCATCGAAGCGAGAAATTGTCCGATTGCGAGTTTAACCACAAGTGAAAGTGAACTTGCTGGAATGTGTGAAGAATCGAGATGTGGGCACATTACAGCACTGCCCTACTTTCAGTCGGTCAAAACAGATGAAAACCAGAAGTTTCAAACTCTCTATCAATCCAAGTATGGATCAGATGATTTACCTTGTGTTTACTCTGAAACAACGTACTCCCAAGTCCACATTCTTTCCCAAGCACTTTCACGCGTATCTAGCCTGGCACCAGAAGCCCTGTTGAGTGCAATCGAGGGAATTCAATTTCAAGCACCTCAAGGAAGCATCATGATTGATCTGGATAACAATCACACTTACCTCACACCCAGAATAGGACAATCCACTGCTGAAGGAACATTTGAGATTGTCTGGCAGGCTCCCGAACCGATAAAACCTGATCCATATCTCGTTGCATACGACAGAACGATTGCTACAATCTAATGTAAGTCGGAATATACAGCGAAGCTTAATATATGACGGAAGGAGATAGGTTAATTCGTGAAATCCGGAATTGCAATGTTGTAGTACTGCATCCACCGGATGAAGACCGTGTGATTTTGTCTCACCAGCTCCGACGGATTGGGTGTCGGGTGAGTGAAATCTGGCCAGTGGAAGATGCATCACTTGATGGAGCAGATGCTATCTATTTCTTGGCTAATCCAGATCAATCACCTGATTTAAATCGCCTTTCTGACAAACATGATTCGGCATTGATTGCGGTGGTTTCTTACGAAAACCCCTTGGTGCTGCAAGCTATCACGAATATCGGCGTACATGGAGTAATAACAAAACCGGTCCGCTCTATTGGTGTTTTTGCAAATTTGATTACTGCTCTCAGTATTTTCAAATATGAGGGCCGACTCAATTCAAGAATTGCAAAATTGGATGAAACACTGAAATCTCGAAGAATGGTTGAACGTGCTACTCGAATTTTGGCGGAACATCAGAGTATCACTGAAGATAGTGCTTATGCACTTATTCGGACTGAAGCGATGAGCAAACAGGTCACAATCTCAGAGATGGCCAATTCAATCATCAATACTGACAAAATTTTCAAGAAATGAGAAATTGATTCATTTCCCCTGAACTGGAATTTGAATTTCTCCCAAAATTGAAATTCATAATGCACCGATATTTCTATAAAGTGAAATATAAATCTCCTTGTTTCATGTTAAGGTTCCGAACGTGAAATAAGAACAAAATACAGCGGTTTTGGATGGCGTGAATTATTGATTCGCCCAATCCAAATTCATCACCACAAGTTGCCGCGTTTGCCAGCAAAAGCGACCCATTATTTACAGCGCGTACTGCCACTTCCTGCTCAGTGAATTTGCGATATGTTTTCACCTCAGGAAAAATGGTGCTCTCGTGATGTTAATTTCAACTCGAAAAACACAGGAAGCGCTCTATTGACCTAATTAACGTAAATTGTGTAATTTTAGTGACTTAAATTATATAATTTAGGTCACTATGAATAATAAATCCTACATTCCGCAAGTTCAGTTATCCCGACTCAACTCGGTTGTTGCAACAGGAAAGGTAGCGATAATTTATGGTCCTCGCCGTGTTGGTAAAACGACTTTGATTCATCGCTACGTCCAGCAGCATGATCCCGATGCACTTGTGGTGACTGGAGAGGATATTTCCATACGAGATTTCTTGGAGAGTCAGTCCATTGTCAAACTCAAGCAGTTCGTGGGCGATCATCAAACCCTTATCGTTGATGAGGCGCAACATTTAAGACAAATTGGACTGAATCTTAAACTTTTGGTCGATCATGTTGAGGGACTTCGGATTATCGCAACCGGTTCGTCTTCCTTTGACCTCGCTCGAACAACCGGGGAACCGCTGACCGGTCGCAAGAACACGCTGCTCCTATTGCCGCTTGCACAATTCGAGATTCAACAGACTGAGGCGGCTCATGAAACACGAGCAAACCTTGAGTGCCGTTTGATATACGGCTCTTATCCTGAGGTTGTTCTCATGGGTTCGAACCGGGACCGAGAAATTTATCTCAAAGATCTGATCGCATCGTACCTTTTCAGGGACATTCTCCAAGTTGACGGCGTTCGATTTGCTGACAAACTGCTTCGTCTGCTACAGTTGATTGCGTTTCAGGTCGGACAGGAGGTTTCGATAACTGAACTCGGTGGGCAACTTGGAATGAGCAAGAATTCGGTAGAGCGTTACCTGGACTTGCTGGAAAAGTCTTTTGTTCTGTACAGTAGAGGAGGATTCAGCCGCAATCTGCGAAAAGAGATCACAAAGAGCCGCAGGTACTACTTTTACGACAACGGAGTTCGTAATGGAATCATCAGTAATTTCAATCCATTGTCGCTTCGAAACGATGTCGGTGCGCTATGGGAGAACTATGTCCTTGTTGAGAGACTAAAGAGAAATTCATATACCAGATTTCTGGCTGACAGCTATTTTTGGCGAACCTATGATCGCCAGGAGATTGATCTAATTGAAGAGGTAGGCGGACATCTCAGTGCCTACGAAATTAAATGGTCACTGCGCAAGAAATCTCTTCGCGCTCCTCGCGCCTGGCGCGAAGCGTATCCAGACAGTTCTTTTCAAGCCATTCATCCTGAAAACTACCAAGAATTCATAGAATTTGCAAACCCGTGGTAAGTCCGAGGTTAACTAGGTTGAGATCGCGTTTGTGACAACATAGCCCGATTCGCAACATTCAATAACGTAAAGCCAAATTTAAGGTGTGACTCAATTCGGAGAAACTCGCCGACGGGAGAAATAACCAGAACTTTGGATGAAATTAAAGCGAAACATTTGGGCAGTTGATTTTAGTGAGAGACAACAGTGTCTTCCGCACTTCAAACAAGAACCAAGTTTTTTCTCAAATTGATCCAAGTCTGGTAATATTCTTGTCGTGTCCATTCTTATCGGAATCCCGCAGTGAATTACGATCTCGAAAAGTATCCCTTGAAACCGGATGTAGTCGCGTTCCTCAAAAAAGCGGAAGCCAGTTATCCGCCGCACAGCGAGGCTGCTAGCATTGAAGAGGGTCGCCGATCGTACGAAGTGATGTGTACGCATTTTGATACACCAATTCCAAATGGCATCGATATCCAAGACGATGCCGTTGAAGGTCGAGACGGACCTATTTCCATTCGATTGTATATACCGTGTGAGCCATCGTCTGATGCAACCGTAATCTACTACCACGGTGGGGGATTTGCGATCGGTAATCTCGACACTCACAACACGATCTGTGCCGATATGGCTAGCGAGACGAATCTTCGGGTCGTCGCAGTTGACTACAGGTTAACCCCCGAAAATCGCTTTCCGGCGCACTTTCATGATGCACTTGATGCTTTTGCTGCGTTGGATGAAGGCCGCACAATAGTATGTGGAGATTCGGCTGGTGGAACCCTGGCAGCCGCGGTCTGTGTAGATCGCAATGGCAGTGAACAGCAACCCATTGGACAAATTTTGATCTATGCTTTTCTAGGTGGCTTGATCATGGAACTACCATCGTATGAAGAAGCATCTGATGCCCCGCTTCTCACAACCCAGGATGTACACTATTTCGAAGACCTACGAAGTGCCGGCAATCCGAGTAATGACGGTCCGACTTACTTTCCGCTTGTACAAGGGGATTTTTCAGGATTTCCGCCATGTGCTGCATTTGCTGCAGAGTTTGATCCAATCCGCGACGACTCTGTTGAGTACGTCACTCGGCTTCGGGCTGCTGGAGTCCAAGCTGAATGTACAGTTGAAAAAGGACTAGTGCACGGCTACCTTCGTGGTCGGCACATGAGCTTGGATGCAGGTAACAGCTTTAAGCGGATTTGTAACGCTATCCGAAATTTCGGCACATAAAAATGAACCCAATCGTTAATTGAGACTTTACCGCCAGCGGTCCAGCTGAGCGACGTGAGCGAAAAAGGACACCTTGCCCGCGCTCCATCAATACTTTCGGGTATAAACAATATTGATTGTTAGGCCGCCGATCGCTGTAATCGAATTCCCAAATTTTCTCACTCGCAATAATCACGCTACCTACAAATTCTGTTATCCGAGGTAACCAAGCATACGAGGGATTAACAATGTTATCTCGGGTACATAACTGATAGTCAGCAGAGTGAGAATCAAGACCCCCAGAAACGGAAGAAGTGGCTTGATGACAGCCTCTATCGGTAATTTACTCAGTCCGCAAGCTACGAACAAACACACACCGACAGGCGGTGTAAACAGTGAAATCGTCACATTGGCAGCAACAAATATTCCAATATGAATGGGTTCCATACCCAAGGCAACACCGGCAGGTACAAGAATAGGCATCAGAATGATTAACGCCGGTAGCGCATCCATGATCATTCCAAGCAGGAAAAAGACGACATTCACAAAGATGACGTACACAATCCAATGATTAGCGTATTGCACGATCAACGCGGCTAACTCGTGCGGAACGCGTTCAAATGCCAGTACGAACGAAAATGCCGAAGCCATTCCTAAAATCAACATGACCATACCGGTCAACCGACCAGCCTCCAACAAAACACCCGGTAAATCCTTTAACTTCAGTTCCCTGTAGGCGAACAGAGATACGATCAAACCGTAAACGACTGCGATTGCGGAGGCTTCAGTCGGTGTAAAAACACCTCCAAGAATACCACCCAGAATGATGACTGGCATCAGAAGGGCAAGTATTCCATCCATAAATATTCTGAACTTTTCAGACCAAGTCGTTGATACAGCGACTGGCAAATCCAACTTTCGGCCATAGTAATAACACAGGGCCATCAGGGCACACGCATTGAATACCCCTGGCAATAATCCGGCAGCAAACAATCCGCCGATGGAAATTCCAGCAACTACACCAATGATGATCAGATCGATTGAGGGCGGAATAATCGATGCTGTCGCCCCAGATGCCGCTAGCAGTGCGGTCGCAAATGGCTTGGGGTATTTTCGCCGCAACATTTCCGGCATGGTTGTCGACCCAATTGCAGCCGTATCTGCGCTGGCTGAACCACACACACCGGAGAAAAACATCGTAGAAAGAATAACCACAAATCCCAGTCCACCCTTTATTCGACCAACGAAAATCAGTGCAAGATTGACGATTCGTCTTGCAATTCCACCACGCCCCATGATCGTTCCAGCCAATATGAACAGCGGGATCGCTAGCAGCGTAAAGGCATCCATTCCGCTCAGAATTTTCTGAGGGAGCAATACCAAACCGTCCGGCAGAATCATCCACAAACCAGCTAATGACGCCAATCCTAATGCCACAGCGATTGGCACCGAAGTCAACAACGCTACAAACAGTACTAAGACTACAACCGTGGCCATCTCACAAATCAGAAAGGTTTTTTGCAGTATCCCTTTGCATTAGTTCCCGCAGTGTGGCTTTTGCACTTTCCCAGACGATCAAGGCACTGCCAACTATGATGGATGAGTAAGGGATTTCCATAGGAATCTGCATAGCCGGTGCCTTGTGTCCAGATACACCATTGACGTAAATGATGCCTTGGTACAGAATCAGAAGAAAGAACAAGCTAACGACAAGATGCACTGCGATCGAAGTGCCTCGCCTTATGTTTTCAGGAAAGCGTTCGACAACAATCCGTAGCGCGAAGTGAGACTTTGTGCGAAACGCATACGCCGCACTGAGCATTGCAAGCCACATCAGCAGGAATCGCGCGAGTTCCTCCGACCAGGACAGCGAAACATGCAAAAAGTATCGGGAAACGACTTGGCTGGACACCACGACTGTTAACGCAATCAAAATGCAACAAATTGAGATTTCAAGCAGATGGCGAAATGGTTTTGTTAAGAATTCCATCGCAAACTACTGTCGATTGCTTACGGTAAGTTCCAACCGGCTATAGAGGTTGGGGAGTGAACACAAAATGCCCACTCCCCAATTAAGATTTTGTTATTTCAAATTGAATGAGAATGTACGGATTACTGTGCGGCAACCTGATCAATCACATCCATTCCACCAACTCGATCAGCATTGTTTGCATAAACTGAGCTCACGGCTTCACGAAAAAGAGCATTGTCAACTTCATTGAATTCCAAGCCTTTTTCTTTCAGCATAGCTAAAGCTTCACCAGCCATCTTATCCATTGCCTCACGCTCAGCCTGTGTCGCTGCCGCAGCGGCTTCACGCACTTGTGACTGCAGATCTTCTGGGAGTTGGGATAGCGCTTTATTACCACACACTAGTGCAGCTGCCAAATACATGTGCCCTGTCAGAGAGACATATTTGGTAACTTCAAAAAAGTTTTCGACCAACAGGTCAACATGGTCCGTTTCTGCGCCGTCAATCACCCCCTGTTGCAAACTGGTGTACACCTCACCAAAGGACATTGGAGTTGCCTGAGCACCCAACGCGTTGAAAGTGTCGATTAAAACGGGACTACCCATTACTCGAATTTTCAAACCTTTCATGTCATCCGGCGTCATAATCGGACGCGTATCGTTCCAAGCATTTCTGATTCCGGAAAACCACCAACCCAGCACTTCAGAGTCAAGCGCCATTTCGACTTTTTCAGCTACAGATTCACCAATGGGTCCGTCAACCACTCGATAAAAATGGTCAATATCACTGAATATGAAGGGTAAGTTGAACAGGTCTGCTTCCGGTACGAAGGGTGCTAAACCGCCACCAGCACTTTCCACAGCACATTGCAACGTTCCCTGCTTGAGCATTTGACTTGTTTCTTCTTCGCTGCCAAGTTGCTCACCCGGAAATATTTGCACTTCAATTGCACCATTTGAACTTGCTTCCAAATGTTCTTTAAAAGCAACAGCTCCATCCTGAAACGGATGTGCTTCAGGTCCGTTGTGTGCGAGCTTTATCGTGTAGTCAGCCGCACCAGCGCCTGTAGCAATGATCAATAGGGCAAAAGAAAATAGCCCGGCAATCACTTGTTTCATTCTCATTTTAAATCTCCTTATGATTGTGGTGAAAACAGTTTGAAGCTACCTTAAGCGAAAACTTCAAACAAGTGAACTGGTTATATATCAGTGGGCAAGTGGTTTATCGACCGCACCTCCCCAAATATCTCCGATTGTAAATCCGTTGGGAAAAGGATCATCGACGTCAACAACATACTGAGCAATTCCTGTAACCCAAGCTTGTCCCTTGATAGTTGGAACAACTGCAAGCTGATCACCCAATCGTACCTCTCGAATCAGCCTACCAGTAAATATTGTTCCCAAAATCCCCTCGTGATGGAAGTCCTCATTCAACCCTAGTTCGCCCTTTGCATAGAGTGCTGCCATACGTGCACAGGTACCAGTACCGCAGGGTGAACGATCAATTACACCTGTCCATGTCATGGGCCGGTCCCAATCAAGCTGACCAGAAGAAACAACAACGGCATTTTTCGCTGTAGCGCCTTTTGTTGTTGGAGTACCCGTCATCACACAAATGGTAATACCTGATACATCTGGATTTTCTGGATGTACGCATGGTAACTGTTCGCGTGCTGCGGCTTTAATCATTTCTCCAGCGCGTGTGATTTCACCACCTTGATCAGGGTTAATCTCAATCCCCAGAATTTCCGCGTCTGCGATAACGTAGAACATTCCGCCCCAAGCGACATCAACCGTGACCTTTCCCAATTCCGGAACGTCAATCACTTGATCCAAATGAACTGCAAAAGCCGGTACATTTTCAAAAGTCACACTCTTGACTTTTCCGTCCTTCACTTCTGCCGTCACAGTAACCAGACCTGCGGGGGCTTCAAGCGTCAGTACGGTTTCCGGCTCCGATACTTCAACCATGCCAGTCTCAATTAGTGCTGTTACCACACAGATCGTATTGGTACCAGACATTAACGGATATTCCACTTGTTCAAGAATTACAAACCCGGCGTCAGCCTTGGGATTGCGCGAAGGCAGAACAATATTGCAGTTGGCAGCGGGATAACCGCGCGGTTCCCGCAACATTCTTTTTCTCAGATCATCACCATGCTGCTCCAGGTAACACATCTTGTCATACATTGTGTCACCTGGAACATCGGTAATCCCACCGACAATGACTCGACCGGGTTCACCACAGGCATGGAGGTCTATTGCATGAACAAATTTCGATACTCTCAAGACATAACTCCTTCAGCGATCTGCATTTTCATCCAATTTGCAGTATTGTGAAAATCTGCAACGACGCTCCCTTCAGGTACCAGGGCATTACACGCAGCCCGAGTTTCATCGTCCAATTTCATGTCCTTGATCGGAATAAGATCTTTTAGTTGTTCAACTGTTCTTGGACCAATCAGCGGTGCAGTAATACCAGGCTGGTCTTTGACCCAAAGAATAGCCAACTGAGCGGGAGTTAGCCCGAGTCCTTCTGCAATTTTTGTAAACTCCATACCGACTTCAATGCCGCGCTGGGTTACACGATCGGCATAAAACCCACCTCTTAGAGCTGCTCGCGAATTCTCTGGATAGTCAGTGGTAGACGTATATCGACCAGCAAGAACCCCCATCGCCATCGGTGCCCATGCAATGAGTCCCACACCATGTTTTTGACAAAGGGGGACTAACTCATTTTCAATTCTGCGATCAAGCAAATTGTAAGGCGGCTGCTCACATACAAATCGTGCATAACCCTTAAGCTCACTGGTCATGATTGCTTCCATCACACTCCAGGCAGGATGTGTAGAACAGCCGATATAGCGAACCTTTCCCTGCTGAACCAAATCGGTGAGAGTACCCAATTGTTCTTCCCATGGAATATCAGGAGACGGGCGGTGAAGCTGATATAGGTCTATGTAGTCTGTTTGCAGCCTCTTTAGTGAATTTTCGCAGGCGCGAATGAGATGTAAACGAGAATGACCGAAATCGTTGACTCCGTAGAGTGCGGGATCATCTAGGGAGTATCCAGGTCTACGTCGGCCATGATCAACTTTTGTGGCAAGCAGAGTTTGGTGTCTTTTGCCATTGGCCTTCATTGCACGGCCAATAATCTTTTCCCCCTCACCATCCGCATAGATATCGCCGGTATCAATGAGATTGATACCGGCATCCAGCGCCATATCAAGAATTCGTCTTGATTCTTTTTCCGGAGTCGGGTCAGCAAAGTTATCGGTACCAAGGCACAGACTTGAAACCTTGACACCAGTACGACCCAGAATTCTGTACTCCATTTGTTATTGTCTCCTAAGTATTCTTGCAGCGGCTCTGGGCTGAACCTGTCCGATGCAGTTTATCAGACTGGAGAATTTCAGGCAAATAAATTTGAAGAAAGTTGAACTGAGAATTGTGCTCTCAACCACTCCCATGTTTACATAAATGGGGGAATGTACTTTTGATGTGATCGAGAAAGTATCTTCAGGGATTGAATCGACAATTCAAGAGTATAGGGTTGTTCTGACTACAATTTTTCCCGTGGAAGCAATTTATTTGTTTGATCTATCTGGCAAAGCTGACTATTCTAATGTCATTAAGTAGCAAGAACAACAACATATGAATAAATATTCCTCAGAAAATATAATTTGATTACAATTTATAGTACCAATAAATGAAATGTCTATACACTTATATGTACGATTTTATGTTTCGATCACACTTATTCGTACGTTTTATTGTAAAATAACAACATATATGAATTCTACCAATCACTGAGAACATACAGTGATTATCAAATCTTAGAAAGTGTAACAATACTCAATTTGCTTTGTACAAGGATCCGAATTTGTAGAACATCTTGATGTTCGAGGTGATATTTTGTTATGCTTGAACGTGCTTTATTGTCGAACCTGCTTGAATGGCAGCAAAAGTCTACACGCCAACCCACTCTCTTGA
>CAZYSR010000402.1:0-2173 GCA_964649525.1 uncultured Gammaproteobacteria bacterium | reverse complement strand
CTACTAATCCGCTTTTTCGTCGAAATCTAAGGCGACAAATCGGTAACCGATAGTTTTCAGCCGTTCCACAATTGTTTCCCGCATCTGAATGGCTCTGTCAAAATCGGATTCTGCCACCTGTATCCGCACAATCTTTCTGTGAGGATAAATTGATGCTTCTGGGATGCCAAGTTCGGATAAACACTGCTGGGCGAGTGTCACCATTTGATCTTCGGTGAGTTTTTGGGTTGTATTTGATTCCATATATCTACTTTCTTTCGGATAATAAAGCCAACTGCTAATTCGGAAAGTGTAGCAGAAATACTGACGGAGATCAATATAAATTTCGTTGTATCGTGAGGAAATCGGAATCAATTTTCTGCCCTTGACAGGAACCCTCCCCTGTGCTACACTAGGACATGTTGACATCTACTTTGAAGTAATTCACCCACCGCCCGGCTTTGACACAGCCCACAAGGAGCTTCCACCATGAGCATACCAATAGAGATCACGCAGCATCACATCGACACCGGCAAAGTGATGGATGCCTTTAACTGTGCAATCGCTGTAGGGTTGAAGCAAGAATTCGCCTACGAAATCAGTGTCACGAGTATGATCGTGATCGGGAAGGACGCTTACCGAGCGACGCCTGAAGTTGTTCGCTGGTTTGGGGATTTCGATAGAGGCAGACCAGTTAAACCAATCACGATTGAGCTTGTTTCATCTCACTTTGGTATGGGAACCTATCGTCGGAAAGGTCGCGAACCGATTCCAATATGCGGCAAGGCACGTGTGGCGAACTCCTCGCGGCTTAGGGGTAACCCGCAAGGAAAATACAGATCCCGCAGCGGCACATCGACGCCGTCGAAGGGAGAAGCACCTTTCACTGTGCAACGGCCGAAGCGTTTAATCAAGAACCTCATTCAGAGATCGAACTCCGGAACTTGATTCGAATCGGGAATGACGCTTTCCGGCCAAGGCCGGAAGTTGTTCGCTGGTTCGTCAATTTCGGATGGTAATAGCCGTATGTCAAAACCTTGCCGAGTAACGGTGTAGCATTTTTGCGACGACGGTGTGGCACAGTTTCGACAACCGCTTTATGTACATGATACTCCCTTTGAAGTTACAGTTTATGTGAAAAACAGATGCAAAGTTAGACTGAGAGAGGGTTTTCCGCAAAACTCGGTTTTTGCACAATACGCTTCGCACGGTTCAAGATAGCCTTGGTATCTAAATTGCGTATGGTTGGGGTGCCAAGTGAATTTCGTTTGGCAACGATTGGCGTCGGATTTTATTTAACACCGTTGAAATATCAACGTAACCTAAACTATTGTGTGAAAAGGTATGTGTTCAAACTGAATCAGATTCTAACCCCGAAGGGGTATCAAGGAGAAGATCATGCACACCCATTTCTGCCACATCGCGTTTATCTTAGCTTTATGTTTACTCCTAGTGAGTTGCGGACCACCACCTCAAACCGGAAAGCTGCCCCCTATCCCAAGTGCAAACCGTTCACAACCTGCTTCAACTTCAGCACCGATGAAAACTCAACCTGCTTCAGCGATGACTTCGGCGACACAAGGGTTGCCTGCTTCTGCTGCGGTTGATGTTACTAAGAAACCACTCCTGAAAGCGTTCTTCAGAGGTCAACATGATGTCAATCGGCTTGAAGATCTCTATGGCACCACAAGAGGGCAAGTTCAGAACCTCAGCATTGTATCCAACTGTAGTCTGGATGTATTAAAAGCGTTTATCGCAACAGACTGGGCTCCGATTATCCTATCAAGACGTTCTGGCAAGGGACACTTAACAACGGTTATGGGATATGCTGATGCCGATCAGCAGATTCAGGTCGGAAATCCGCTTGGTGCACAGAGAAGAGGACTACAGACTCGAGCTGGGCGTACCCTTACTTACTCAGAGTTTGAGAAAGAGTGGACAACCGGATCTAGACGAACATGTGTATTGATTACACCAAAAAAACTCAACGAAGTGAGCATACATGCCGCTTTAGAAAAGTACCTCCCCGAAGAACAGGTCGCTCGAGTTCAGGTGAGGAGTCGATGAGAAAGGAACGTTTCACGCACCGATGCACAATCTCTTTAACACACTGCAAACCTTTGAATCTGATGGACAACCTGTCCATTACTACTCCCTTCCTGCTTTAGAAGCGCAGGGTATCGGGACAGTTTCT
>CAZYSR010000401.1:0-5335 GCA_964649525.1 uncultured Gammaproteobacteria bacterium | reverse complement strand
CATTTTCGGAAGTCTGATCAAGTTCATCTAGAATCTTTTCATGCAGTTCAAGTTCCGACTCATTGGCCCGAATGATCACAATGTTGACGGGTTCCGTTCGCACTTTTGGCGTTTCAGATTTTGCCCTAGAATCTTCATATTCCGAAACAACGCCAAATTCGAGCGTCGTCTGCCCACTTGTCAGGGCAAGGTAGACGTTAACTAGAATTTCAGCATCCTGCCGGGCACCATGAAGTGAACGTCCTGAAAGGTCGATTCCGAATTCATTTGCAAGCGCGTTAAGACTGTTGCGACGGCCCGGCCGCTTTTCTCGTGCGACTTCCAGGGTATCGAAAACTTCACAAACTGATCGGATTTCGGGATAATCCAACTTGGACTCTTTAAACTCGTGATCGAGAAATCCCAAGTCAAACTCTGCATTGTGGATGATCAGTTCAGCACCTTCGATAAACTCGAACAACTCCCCGGCGATCTCGGCGAATTTCGGTTCGTTTTTCAGGAAGTCATTGTCAATTCCGTGCACCTCCAGTGCGCCTCGCTCAACCTCCCGTTCAGGATTAACGTAGTGATGTAAAACTCTGCCTGTTCGTGATCGAGATTCAAGTTCTATACAGGCAAACTCAATTATTCGGTGGCCATCTTTGACTTCAAGCCCGGTTGTTTCGGTATCAAGGACAACCTGTCTCATGAAGTCTCTCCAGAAATAGCATTTCGAGCCAAAGTATCCGCTCTGTTATTCCACTCATTGGTGCTGTGTGCCTTGACCCATTCCCAAGTCACTTCATGGAACGAATTGAGTCGATCCAATTCCTGCCATAAATCAACATTTTTAACTGGCTGACGGTTACGCAGTTTCCATCCCTTGTGTTTCCATTGAAAGATCCATTGTGTGATTCCATTACGCAGGTAAGTTGAATCGGTATACAAAGTCACGACAGATTTTCGCTTCAGCAGCTGTAATGCCTTAACTGCAGCCGTGAGTTCCATGCGATTATTCGTCGTTTGCGCTTCGCTTCCAGAAATTTCTTTGACCTGATCGTTCCAAAACAGAATTGCACCCCATCCACCTGGGCCAGGGTTTGGAGAGCAGGCACCGTCGGTATAAATTGACACTGTTGGCATGGTGATGTCTGGCAGTAATGTAGATTTTCAGATGATTATTATTTTGCTTTTTCAATGTTCAAATCTGAACCTTCGGTGCTTTAGCTTGAGATTCGAAAATTGAGGCTTTATTCTACTCGCCATGTTCTGTCTTCGCGCGGCCAATACATAAACCGAACCCAGTGCTGGCCACCATCTAGCACCTGCAACCTCCCATTTTTCCAGCCGTTTCAATCGACTATGCCGTCTGAAAGGCGGTCTGAAAAATCCAAATTCTGCAGCAAAAATTTCGAATCCCAGCAATGACAGCCAGTGGCGAACTTGATGAACTGAGTAAAACTTGACAGTACTGGGAACCAGATTCTCGATTCGTTTAAATCTTTTTAACAGGGCTAGCATACTTCTAGGATTGAAACCTGTAATCAGTAATACACCATTGGCAGTCATGCACTGTGCTACCTCTTGCAACAGTTCTTGTGGTTTGTCGCAAAAATCCAGAACATGAGGGAGAAACAGATAGTCGATGGATTCTGCACCAAATGGCAAGCACTCCCCCACCCCAACAATAGAGTAATCCAAACGACGATTCAACTCTCGCGATACCCTGTACTTCGAAACGGATGTAATACTATCGAAGTAGTACAAATGTGAAGGCCCCTCGACCTGTACACAATTTTGGTAGTGAATTTTTGGCACCAGCCGTTCTGCAATTTGAGTCTCACATTGAAAAATGGCTTGCCCTATTGCAGAATTGAAACAGTGAGATGCTAAATTTTGCTTCTGAGATGCCTGTGTGACAGGAATTGAGTACATCAGGTTGTTCCTATATCACGCTTGTGGTATATTTGGTTGCTCACTACAAATTCTGCATGATAAACTGACCGCCATCTACGACAAAAATCCGATGGTATGGTTGCATAGCTTCCGCAAGAGTTGTTAAATTTCTCTGTGTTCAAATGTCAAAACAATATAGTCAATCTGGCTACGGACTGCTACCACCACTCGCAGTCGGTTCATGTCTTGCTATATTGGTTTGGTCAGCCAGTTTGACAATTGACAGCAAGCTTCCCATAAGCTATTTTTTATCCAATGCACATGCTCAGCAAGTCCATAGTTTTGACTATTCCGCGGACGACATAGACTATAGAAACAATCGCCTACCTGAACCTTACGTACCAGCAGGCAGTGAATTTTTTAACAAATTTCCAGTACTTCAGTTTGACATACCTCAAGTCAAAGTTGAAGAAACCCCCGCTGTAGATATTTGGTCAGAAATTAGAGACAGTTTCCAACTCGAAAACTTTGAAAGCGACCTTGTCAAACGACACGAAAAACGATACACTCGAAATCCGAAACATTTCGAGCGAATTCTTGAGCGAGCAAAGGTTTATCTGCCGTACATATTTGAACAAACTCAACGGTACAACATGCCTTCCGAAGTTGTGTTGTTGCCACTGATCGAAAGCGGATACAACCCCAGAATCTATTCCACCCGCGGTGCAGCGGGACTGTGGCAATTCATGCCTGCAACAGGCCGAAATTACGGACTTAAGCAGGACTGGTGGTACGAAGGGCGGCGAGATATTACATACTCGACTCAGGCCGCACTGAAACACTTGAGAGATCTGAACGAAATGTTCGACGGCGACTGGCCATTGACCTTTGCTGCCTATAACGTCGGTCACAACGGAATGTTGCGGGCTATCAATGCGAACAAACGGAGAAACAAACCAACTGACCTGAAGTCTCTGAAGCTGAATTCAGAAACAAGGAATTTCTATCCAAAGCTGATTGCAGTTAAAAACATCATTCAAAATCCAAGTAACTATGGCGTCAAACTGCCAGAAATTACTACTAAGTCTCCATTTGAAATTGTTGAATTTGAATTCCAAATCGATTTAGCAGTATTGTCTGAAGCAATTCAGATTGATTCAGTGAAGCTTGCTTTACTGAATCCAGGACTTCGACGGTACGCAACGCCACCCGATGGTCCATTCAGAATTCTGGTGCCGGCTGAAAAACTATCGGAAACTGTCAACTGGAAACGTGACTTACGACCGTCTGAAGCAATTGTCGCTAGAAGCGAACATCGTGTAAGAGCAGGCGACACTTTAAGTGAAATTGCTGAATTCTACGGCGTGTCCGTTTCTTCAATTAAGGTGATCAATGCAAAAAGTTCAAGCCTGATTAAAATCGGAGAGATTCTCAGAATTCCCTCACATCAAGGAGCAAATAAAGGTTTAAGCGGACTTCAAGGCGTCGAAATCGTGCATCAAGTTGTTGCGAACGACAGTTTGAGCGAGATTGCCGAAGCTTACAACGTAAGGTTATCTGAACTACGTGCAATCAATGGGTTGAGTGCAAAGTCAGAGCTGATTCGAATTGGACAGCAGCTTCGTATCCCGGACTCATCCCGCTCAATTAGCAACAATCCAACCGTAACTGCCAGTTCTCTTGATTTGAGATCTCGTATACAGCACTCAGTTAGAAGCGGTGAATCACTCTGGACTATCGCCCGAAGATACGGTGTTCGGGTGATCGACATTGTCAATTGGAACAAGATCAGTCGGTCCGCTCATATTCACCCCGGTCAGAAGCTCGTAATTTTTGTTCACTGATTCAACCGTTACTGCGATCACGCCTGCAGTATCTGGCGAACCTTCCATAGATCTTCCCAGGATTTGGCTTTTTCTGTCGGCTTTCTCAATAGATAAGCAGGATGGTAAGTCACTACCAGATCAATGTCTGTATCTTTGAATTTGTAGGTTTGTCTTCTTAAGCCACCAAGCGGCATTTCTGAATCGAGCAACAGCTGAGCACTGACTCTACCAAGAGCGACAATTACTTTTGGCTCAATGAGTTCGATTTGTCTACGTAAATAAGGAGTACAGGTTTTGGCTTCGATGGGCAGAGGATCGCGATTCCTGGGTGGTCTGCACTTTACTATATTGCAGATGTACACTGCATCCCGATTCAAGCCAAGCGCCGCAATCATGGACGTAAGAAGCTGACCAGCCTTTCCCACAAATGGCAAGCCCTGCTTGTCTTCTTCCGCCCCCGGTCCTTCACCGATAAACATCAGATTTGCCGACTCAGAGCCAGAACCAAATACAACATTGGTACGTTCTTTGCTCAGTGCACAGAGTCTACAAGTTGATGCAATGTTTGCAACCTCTCTCAAACTCAATTCAGCTAATGATTCTGTTGCAGGAATTGATGAAGTTGCCGTAACTTGCGAACTTTCTTTTTTTTCGTGATCAAACGTTATTGATGGCTGTTCTGCAGACTCCTGTGACTCAACGTCTGCATTACTCTGCTGCAATTCCCCGGGTTGTGGTCGAAGTCTGTAGACCTCAATTCCCATCGCATTCAGAAAAGCATCTTTTGACATCAATTGTGACTCAAATCATGGAACCCGTTTGCGGATGTGGGCGCTCAGAAGTTTCGAGACGATTCAATGCATTGATGTACGCTTTTACAGATGCAATAACAATATCGGTGTCGGCACCATGGCCGTTAACGACGCGACCATTCTCCCTGAGCCGTACGCTCACTTCACCCTGTGCATCGGTACCACCGGTTATGCTGTTTACAGAATAAAGTTCGAGTTCAGGAGCGCGATCGATCACTGAAGCAACTGCTCTGAACGAGGCATCAACCGGTCCATTACCATCTGCTGTAGCATTGACCAGTTCACCATCCCACTTCACAGCCAAGAGTGCTGTGGAATTTTCCTTAGTACTTGAACTGACCTGCAAACTCTCAAGCTTCAGTCTGTCACCGACTTGCTGTCCACCTGAACCGACCTGCAAACCGATCAGATCATCATCAAAAATTTCGTGCTTACGATCAGCCAGATCCTTAAAACGGTCAAATGCAATCTGCAATTCCTCATCAGAATGAAACTCAAATCCAAGTTCATTCATTCTCTGTTGAAATGCATGGCGACCAGAGTGTTTGCCGAGCACCATTCGGTTGGTTGACCAGCCGACATCCTCAGCACGCATTATTTCATACGTTTCCCGCTTTTTGATCACACCATCCTGGTGAATGCCTGACTCGTGTGCAAAAGCATTTGCACCTACAATCGCTTTGTTGGGCTGCACCGGAAATCCCGTTACCGTTGAAACTAGTCGACTTGCAGGAACAATCTGAGTGGTATCAATGTTGGTATCACAGTCGAAAAGATCCTGACGAGTTCTGACTGCCATCACTATTTCCTCAAGTGATGCGT
>CAZYSR010000400.1:0-1953 GCA_964649525.1 uncultured Gammaproteobacteria bacterium | reverse complement strand
ATGCAACGTTAAGCTTAAGCCGAGTGAAATAGTACCGGTCCACCCGTTTGGTAACCAAGTGAGGTCTGATTGATCAATTACAAGTGTTTATCCATAAACCAACTTTAGTCATTTTAACAGAATATTGGTTGAGGGTTATACAGATACGATCGCCTGTTTACCTGTCAACTACATCAGGCTAGGTGTAACGAAGAGCAAGTGGTGATTCTGCCATATTTTGTGGGTGATAGTTTCTTGACACCATGTATGACTCCTGACTTGTGGACCGGGACGAGCGCGGTTTGTAGATTTTGCAAGAATCAAACAGATATTTACAGTTCTGTTTCAGAATTGAAGTTTCCTCTGTTTGAAAAAACTTAAACGCCAGCGAACCGGATTCGATGAGCACAACTTCACAGATTTTGAAGATCGCAGCATACAAATCAAAATAGTTTCTAGAATCGATCGTTGCGTTCCCGCTAATATTTGGCGCCATATCAGACAGCACCAAGTCCGCTTTGCGCTGTTGCAGGTGATCGAACAGCCTCATGGGAGCATCGTTATCGGCAAGATCGCACTGAACAAACTGAACTCCCGAGATGGGTTGCATGCTGAGTATATCAGTTGCAAGCACCATACCTTTATTCCCAACTTTGGATTGTGCATACTGCGACCAACCGCCAGGAGACGCTCCGAGGTCCAGCACCGTCATCCCTGATTTCAGCAATTTAAACTGCTGATCCAATTCTTCCAATTTGAAAAACGATCGCGACCGAACCCCCAGTCGGGAAGCGTTTCGCACAAAAACATCTTTCTGTCGGAATCTTTGCCATTTCGAAACAGGTCGTTTGGAAGAACTGCTCATTCGATACCTCGAATGTCTGTCGGATATATTTTTTCAAAAAAGAGTTATACTCTCTATGTCGAACCATCCGAATGTCGACTTATGAATGTAAACGCGAAAACTCAGGGACTCACTCACACTACACCAGAATCTGCTCCTGAAATTCCTGGACGCAGAAGTTTTTTTGTGTATAGAGATCTTGGTGCGAAAACCGGGAGTCTGGGCAAATTAAATGCACAAACAATGACTGCCATCAAAGGGATGACGGAACCGACAGGATGGCATTACCACAACTGTGATTGTCAATTTCTGTACATTTTGAATGGTTGGATCGATATGGAATTTGAAACCGGCGATAAATTTCACCTCGAAAAGGGAGACTCTCTATACGTTCCAGGTGGAATGCGACACAATGAAACTGCTACATCCGAGGATATGGAACTCTTGGAAGTTACATTACCCTCAATCATTGACACAGTCGCCTGCGAACCGCCGATTTAGGGAACTGATTATTGTATTTTTCAGCCAGGTATAACACCATTCGCCTGGCTTCTTTTTTGAATGACGATCAGTCAGTTCAGTCATTTCTCAATTTGTAAATTTTCGAATTTCTGTGTTCTATAAACCGTGTGCGTCATTTTCGTTGCATTTCAGAAGAGCCATCAATACCCGTTCATACTGGCGGCTAACCGAGATGAGTATTACCAGCGTCCGACCGCGGCAGCTGATTTCTGGGACGACCATCCGGATACACTGGCCGGTCGTGATCTAGAAGCCCAAGGCACGTGGCTAGGCATCAGCCGAACTGGTCGAATAGCCGCAATTACCAACCGCCTCGATTCTGGACCAAATCACGAACCACTTCGGAGTCGTGGTGGGCTCGTCAGCACATTTTTGCAATCCAGTCAATCTATAGATCAATATTCGAAACAGCTGATCCAGTATCGGGATGAATATAACGGATACAGCATTCTGTTCGGAGATTACACTCAGCTTCGTTATCAGTCAAACTGGTCACATCTTGCGACAAATTTAAATTCTGGTATTCACGCACTTAGCAATTCTTTCATTAACTCTCCATGGCTTCGAGTGCTGGTTGGAAAAGAACTGCTGGCAAGTCATCTTCGAAA
>CAZYSR010000399.1:0-2615 GCA_964649525.1 uncultured Gammaproteobacteria bacterium | reverse complement strand
GAACTCAAGAGAAAAGCTTTGGAACCGGTCGGTTGGCGAGTCGTTCCCACTGACCGGGCAGCGCTTGGCGATGCAGCTCTCAAAGTTATGCCGCACGTTGAGCAGATTTTCATCAACGCACCAAATAATCTCTCCACAGATCAGTTTGAGCGCCGACTTTACTCTGCCAGACGCGTTTCTGAAAATAGAATTTTAGCGACTGATTCTCAATTCTATATCTGCAGCCTGTCCTCAAAAGTAATTGTCTACAAGGGACTGGTCATGCCGGACTACCTCACGGTATTTTTTCCAGAACTTAAGGACCCGGAACTCGAATCATCACTTGCAGTATTTCATCAACGGTTTTCGACTAATACAGCCCCGACATGGCACCTTGCTCAACCGTTTCGAATGCTCGCCCATAACGGCGAAATCAATACCATTCAAAGCAACCGCAACTGGGCAGTCGCAAGAAGTGGAAAATTTACAGATTCACTGCATGAAAACATTGATGAACTGCTGCCGCTTGTTGATTTCGACTCTTCAGATTCTGCGAGTCTTGACAACATGCTGGACTTTCTCATCTCTGGCGGCATGGACATATTCCGGGCCATGCAAATTCTAGTACCAACAGCGTGGAAGAACGTTGACGTAATTGAACCAAATCTGCGCGCCTTTCACAGTTTCAATTCTCTGCATTCTGAACCTTGGGATGGACCCGCTGGCATCGTTTTGACCGATGGTCGCTACGCAGCATGCGTCATGGATAGAAACGGCCTTCGACCCGCCAGATATGTCATATCCAAAGACCGGTATATCACTCTGTGTACAGAAATCGGTGTGTATGACTACGAGGAAAGGGACATCGTTCAAAAAGGCCGATTAAAACCAGGAGAAATGGTTGCTGCAGATACTCGTACCGGTGAACTGCTACTCCCCGATGACATCAATAAATTGATGGCAAACCGACAACCGTACAATCGCTGGCTGAAGCAGCAACAACAACGATTGTTAACCCGGTTGCTTGACTACTCTCACCTGAGCAACAAGCTAAATCCGTTTGAACGGAAAATTTACAAAAAACTGTTCAACCTGTCTTATGAAGAGCAGGAACAGGTCATTCGCGTTCTAAGTGAACTCGGGCAGGAAGCCGTTGGGTCCATGGGTGACGATACACCTCTACCAGTGCTTTCTACACAAATTCGTTCGCTGTACGATTATTTTCGGCAACAGTTTGCCCAGGTTACCAACCCGCCAATTGACCCTCTTCGCGAAAAAATCGTGATGTCGCTGGAATCCACAATCGGTGCAACTATGGGACTTTTTGAGGAATCAAGCGAGCAAGCGGCCCGGCTGACAATCGGTTCACCGGTACTGTCAGGACGGAAATTTCAAACATTGATGGAACAGGAATACCCAACCTTCCGAGTCTATCGAATTGATATTGTCTATCCAGCTGAAGAAGGACTGCGAAACGCCATCGAAAGAATTTGCGATGAAGCAACGGAAGCGGTTAAATCTGGATACCTGATTATTACACTGTCGGATCGCAATATAGATTCGGTCACTTTGCCTATACATGCACTGTTAGCCACTGGCGCCATTCATCACCGACTGATTCGAGAAGGCTTACGCTGCGATGCCAACATCATCGTTGAAACGGCCACTGCTCGCGATCCGCATCATTTCGCAGTGCTGATTGCATACGGCGCCACTGCAATTTATCCTTATTTGGCTTACTCCACAGTGAGAGAGATGGTTGGCGAAAATGCCAGCGAAACCCGTTCACTATCAGCGATTCGCGCTTATCGTCAGGGCATCAAGAAAGGCCTGTTCAAAATTATGTCGAAAATGGGGATATCAACAGTTGCCAGTTATCGGGGCTCACAACTGTTTGAGGCGGTAGGGCTAAGTGATGAAGTCGTTGATCTTTGTTTTACCGGTACCGTTTCGAGAATACAAGGGACTAACTTTGACGATATCGAAAAAGATCAGATTGCTCTTGCAAATGCTGCCTGGGACCCCAGAAAACCAATTCGACACGGCGGTCTTCTAAAGTTTTCAAACGACAGTGAATACCACGCCTACCATCCAGATGTTGTTCACGCACTCCACACTGCAGTTCAGAGCGGGGAAACAGAAGATTACAAGAAGTTGGCCGCACTGATTAACGATCGATCGCCCGCTGTACTGAGAGATCTTCTTAACATTCGCACAGACATTGACAGCCCAGTTGATCTCTCAGAGGTCGAACCAGTCGAATCAATACTGTCTCGATTTGACAGTGCTGCGATGTCCTTGGGAGCCTTGTCACCGGAAGCTCACGAAGTACTCGCCGAAGCCATGAATGAAATTGGAGGGCGCTCTAATTCGGGAGAAGGCGGTGAAAACCCAAACCGATACGGCACATCACGTACTTCAAAGATCAAACAGGTTGCATCGGGTAGATTTGGCGTAACTCCACACTATTTGGTAAACGCCGAAGTACTGCAAATTAAAATTGCACAGGGTGCAAAGCCTGGAGAAGGCGGACAATTACCCGGAAACAAAGTCAACGATATGATTGCATCGCTGCGTTACTCCTCGCCGGGAGTATCGTTGATTTCACCACCGCCACACCATGACATCTATTCAAT
>CAZYSR010000398.1:0-1666 GCA_964649525.1 uncultured Gammaproteobacteria bacterium | reverse complement strand
GCTCAATATTTACTGCGTCAGGTATACAAAGTTCAATCCGGCGATACGATACTGTTCCACGCAGCTGCGGGTGGTGTGGGTCTGATCGCCTGTCAATGGGCAAAGCACTTAGGAGCAACGGTCATCGGAACGGTTGGTACTGAAGAGAAAGCTGAAAAAGCCGCGGCTCACGGTTGTGATTTTCCAATTGTATATACACAGGAAAATTTCGTTCAGCGCGTTCAGGAGATTACCGACGGAAAGGGCGTGCCTGTGGTGTACGACTCCGTTGGACTCACCACGTTCGAAGGTTCGCTTGATTGTCTGCGTCCAAAGGGAGTGTTAGTCAGCTTTGGTCAATCATCAGGAGAAATTGAGAGTTTCAATCCAGTTTTGCTTCGAGTGAAGGGCTCGCTGTATTTAACTCGTCCTACTCTGATGACCTATACCGCTGAGCGCGAAGATCTGGTTTCTATGTCAGAAGAACTGATTTCAGTGATCAAATCCGGGGCTGTAACAATTCCGATCAATCAGCGCTATGCATTATCCGATGCTGTTCAGGCACACACTGATCTGGAATCCCGCAAGACTCAAGGTGCAACTGTATTCCAAGTCTGAGGCGGTACTTAAATCAGCCCATGAAAGGGTTGAACATCAACCATGTCTCCAGGACTCGCAGTTGTGTCATTGTCATCTAGCAATACAAAGCAGTTCGCTTGAGACATGCTGCTAAGCAGCCCCGATCCTTGTTGGCCAGTACTGGACACGACTGGATTGCCAAGTTCATCGCGACTCAGAATTGCGCGGTAGACTTCAGCTCGATTTGGTTTCTTTCTGAATGGCGTGGTCGCCCGAGCTTTCAAAACTGGAGTTGGATGGAGATTGTGCTCACCCATCAATTTACGAAGGGCCGGCTGTAGCAGGCGGTAGTACGTTACCATGACCGCCACCGGATTGCCGGGCAATCCAAAAAATAGAGCATCTCCTATTCTGCCAAATGCAAAAGGTCGGCCTGGTCGGATGGCAATTCGCCAAAGGTCAATGGATCCCAGGCGTTCAAGTGCTTTGATGACGAAGTCAGCGCTGCCAGTTGATACACCACCTGAAGTGATGATTAAATCAGCCTTTTTGCGGGCACTTGAGAGTGCTTCAAGAGTCTTGTCGTAGTCGTCTGGAATGACGCCAAGATTGATTACATCTGCGCCTGAATTCTGAAGTAAACCTATCAGAACATATCGGTTGCTGTCGTAAATTGAACCCGCGTCCAGTTTTTCTCCAGCATTCATAAGTTCGTCTCCAGTGGAGAAAACCGCAGCAATCGGTTTTCTGACCACCTCAACTCTCCCAATTCCAGTCGATGCCAGTACGCCCAATTCAGCAGGACCAAGTTTGGTGCCAGAATTGACTGTGATGTCACCGCGCTTTAGATCTTCTCCGGCCTGTCTGACATTCGCAAACGCCTTGTGTCCGGCATTGATGATCGCCTGATCACCTTCGACTGTGACATCTTCCTGAATGATGACCGAATCAGTCCCTTCAGGCATCATCGCTCCAGTTGTTACCCTTACTGTCTGATTTTCTCCGCAAATTCCATGCCATGGTTTGCCAGCTAGAGCTTCCCCTACGATTTTGAATTCCTTGGTGTCTGTGCCCGGTAGTGCCTGTCCTGAAATTGCGAATCCATCCA
>CAZYSR010000397.1:0-1547 GCA_964649525.1 uncultured Gammaproteobacteria bacterium | reverse complement strand
ACCGCACCAGCGGTGATGAATGCGGCAAACGAGGTCGCAGTGGAAGCATTCCTTGAATCAAGAATTCGATTTACCGACATATACACCGTTGTTGCGCACTGTGTGGATGAAATGGGTAATGAGAATTGCGAATCAATCCCGCAAGTCATTGATATTGATAGGACTGCCAGAAACGTTGCAAAGAAAAAGGTTTTTCAGTTGACCAAATGAAAATATTTGCCGCTTGCACCCGGCAATACAATCTGCCATAACTCCAATTCCTTGGGAAACAACTGCTGGGGTGTATAAAATTACCGTGCGTTCGGAAAATCAGCAACGAACGACTGGCAACATCACATCACAATAATGAATTTTTCTTTTTTGTCAAATACTTTCACGGATCCGAATTGCAGGAAAATTACTTCAAAAAGTGAGTCTCGAAGAGTAATTTGATGCCTGAAATTATCAACAGCGTATTGTTTTTTGTGGTCGCCATTGGTGTGTTGATTACATTCCATGAATACGGGCACTATTGGGTTGCACGACGGATGGGTGTGATCGTACTCAGATTTTCTGTTGGTTTTGGTCCGGTAATCTGGCGGTATCAGCCGAAGAACTCTCACACCGAGTTTGTGGTGTCCGCAATTCCGCTAGGTGGCTATGTCCGAATGCTTGACGAGTCTCAGCAGGAAGTGCCTGAAGAGTATTTACCTGAGGCATTCAATCGTCAGCCGCTGTACAAACGCTCTGCAATCGTAGCTGCAGGTCCGTTGGCTAATTTTCTGCTTGCAGGAATTCTGTACGGCCTGACATTCATGATTGGAACGGAAGGTCTTCGCCCCGTGATCGGCGCGCTAATGGAGAATGGCTTGGCGGCAAAATCTGGGTTAATGGTTGGCGACGAAATTCGGACAATCGACGGAAAATCCAATCGAAGCTGGGATGAGCATCACTTTTACTTGCTGGATAAGATTATCAGTGAGGAGGCCGTTGTTTACGGTGTTGAAAACGATAGTGGAGTTAGAACTGTAAGTGTGAATTTTGGTGAACTCGAAGAAGTTGATCTTCAATCCAGCAGTATTGACACTGTGATTGGAATGTATCCGGCGACGCCTCAAATTCGTCCAATCGTCGATCGTACTGTTCCGGGTTATCCCGCCGAAGCCGCTGGACTTCAGCCGGGCGATGAAATTATCAGTATCAATAATTCGCCAGTGAATAGTTGGAATGATCTGGTGGGGCTTATCAGCCAGACAAACGAACGCGTGCTAAACGTTCGATTTTCCAGAGATGGAATCGATCAGGAGGTGTTATTGGAACCGCGTATCGTTGAACGAAACGGAACCAGAGTGAAGCAGATCGGCATCGCAGTGAATGCCGCGCAGCAGTTACGGGACGCAAATGCTACCGTCAAATTGCGCTATGGCTTTATTGATTCGCTCGCTCGCGGGTTTGAGACCATGTGGTCTACCACGGCACTCACGTTGAAAATGTTGGCTGGCATGATCACTTTGCAGCAGTCTGCAGATTCAATTGGCGGACCGATCGCTATCGCAGAACATGCGGGC
>CAZYSR010000396.1:0-12591 GCA_964649525.1 uncultured Gammaproteobacteria bacterium | reverse complement strand
GTGTTTCGGTGTATGTGCTGCTTGCCATTATCAAAAAACGGCTTGAGCTGGATACCAGCCTCTACACTATTTCGCAACTGCTGGATACGACACTGTTTGAGAAAATTCCACTTTATCAATTATTTACAGATCACGGATACAGACCGGAACCGGCGCCTCGGCTTAAGCAATTGAAATTGTTTGATTTTTAAACGGGACACCAGTGTGTTGTTATACAGAATCAAAGAACCTGTAACTGCTTTCCCAATCGTAGTTATAGCTGTGGCCTCAAGTGCAGTTCTAACTTGGGTTCAAGCAAAAAAACACAATGAACTAAATTCAAGTTACTCATTAGCCGCTCATGAAATAGTATTGATTAAAGGCGAATCCGTTTCTGTGCAGAATGAATCTGATTTGTCAGAATTTGTTATTAATAGTGAATCAGCGTTCTCAAGGGAACATACACAGTGGACTGCTAGTAAAAACGTATAACAACGCGCAACTCGCACGGCAATTGTACGGAATTTCAATTTCCTTAGCCCGATACCAAAATCTCTTCTTCTAAGATCTATCAGTTCTCCGCTTCAGACCAAGTTTTCAGACTCTGCCGATTGAATGGATCGAGAATAGACTTTCCAAGTTAAATAATTTACTGGAACTCCATACAAGCGAATCCGCTCTTGCACTTCACGAACTACTGGTCCAATCAAGCTTGAAGCACAACATCCGGATAAGGGTAAACCGTATTATGTTGTGCATTCTTCTATCAACGCGCTTACCTTGACTGAACCGTTGCCCGGTATAAAACATTTGAACAACGATTCGAATTGATTTCATTTGTGGGTACGATCGCAACGTATCCAAACTTGGTCCAATCTAAATTTGGGGAATAATATCGTTGGCTAAACAAGCGCCACAAAAGCAAAAAAATCATTTCCCGGTAATTTCTTCAGCCATTTTCGCCCGTTTCAGCAACTCTTCCTCTGGTAGGGCCGGATACCCCATAAAAGACATTGCAAGCATTCCTGCTTTCAAATGAGTTTCATTCGGCATATCATTCGCCGGATTATTCGGCCTTTCAGATTTTTTCCTGTTACCCATTTGATAATTTCTCCATAGTGTTCAATTCATCATCCCCATATCGGTCGGTGTTTCTATTGCCACCCATCCATCTCCATCCCTGATGTGGTTCAATTGGATAGAACTCTTATTCGTTGATAACTTCATCAGAGTTATACCTGGCGACATTTTTTTCCGTAAGTTGAAGTTTGACTCGAATATCACCATTTTCATTTTTTTCCAAATCAGTTGTATCAACGAAGTGCATTAAATTCCTAATTGGTGCCAGTATTTTGGCATCCGGGGGTATATGCGCAATATTGCCTCTTTTTCTGTCATTTGAAACATCATCAATTATTTCAGCTAGATTTTGATATGCGGATAAATAATTTTCTAAATTCTTTTTCATCACTTTTGATTTTCTCTCTTCATAGTCTTCCTGACTATCCAATACAGGATCAATTTTGATTGATTCTGCATAACAACCATAATGATTAATAAGAAAATGATTCAAAACAATCAATAAATTTTTTGTAAGTATTCTTTCCTCATCACTGGTGAGGTTTATCAGATTAAGATGGGTCAGACCATTGAATATTTTGTTCAGATTATTCCAATACTTATCATTATTGTTTTGTCTTGAAAGATCAATTATGATTTCTCTGAGATTAAGTATGGGATTGTCCGAAGCCAAAGAAGAAGGGACATGATGATAATAAACAGCCTTTCGGAAACGATCAGTGTGAGTTTTGGGCCAGCAATCGTAACAACGAAAAGGGAATAGTAAGGAACCGTCAATTGAATACGGGTCCGGTTCCGCAGAAAGAATCTGCACACTATCATTCATTCTGAATTGGTCAGTCATTTTGCCGACTATCACCGATAGCAGTCCCTTCAGAGCCTTAAATGTAAAATTTAAACGGTAATTTTGGTTCGCCTTCGACAGGAGCCGATACCAAGACATCACCTACAGCATCGGCGAACTTGATGGTGACCGGCAAGCGGTCATTGAATATACATGAATTAAAATTGATTTTTGTCAGGCCGAGAACATCGAGTAGGACTGTTTCAAGTTCACACTCACCCCTTTGTACTTTGACTTGAATTGGGTTGGGGGTTTCCGGCCCCATGTATGTATCCAAGCGTGGAACGTAACCTGCCGTCCACAGGAAAGCGTTGCGCTCGTTGACTAATGCTGCTGTTCCGCGAATTACCGGATACTTACCGATACTATAGAGCTTCAAATCGTCGCGCGCATCACGAATCTGAACCCCCACAAGACGGGTGTTTGGCGGACACCCTTCTTCAAAGCCTTTCCATTCAATGTCAGAAAAATTAGAGCGAGCATGTATAAAGAGTTCAGTCGGTGGCTTCCCGTCGTGAAGCCGTTTGTATTCCTCACCCACCATCTCGATTAGACTACGAGCATTAGGCTGGTCCAAGTGATATTGCTTGGTCTTCGATGAATACCAAGGACCAAGTGCACCTCTGAATACCACACCTTCACCACTGGATAGAAACATTTGGGCAGCACAGCAAGCATTCCGACTATCACTTAGTGGATCGGTTTGCTTGTAGACTAGTCCGACATAGCATACACCAGGACGAACATCGGCGAGTTGCCAAGGACGACCACCGGCCTTGTAGTATGCGCCTGTACACAACTTCCATGCAACAGTAGCCTCGTCCTCTAGTCGTCTAAGAGGAAATCCGGATTTTTTTATGAATTCTTGAGGCGCGAGTGTTGTCTCTCGTACAATCTGTGTAACAATACGATCTTGGAGGAGTCTTGCCTTCAACTGTCTGCGGAAATGGGTAGCATATTTATAGACGACCGCCTCTTTCTCATCATCGCCGAATATAGTAGGTTGAAATTGGAGAGAGCGTGCCCGCGCAGCAGAAACCAGGACCTCTCCCTGAATCTGGTTGACTTTGGGAACTTGTGATTTGGGTCGACCGAGAGTGTAAACCTCTTCAGGGATTACAACGAACCAAAAACTGGGCGGGTCCTCCAGACGATTTTGTGCGTCAATGAGAGGATTCACATAGACTTCGACTGCTGACTTGATTGCTTCATGACGATTACTAATTTTGAGAGCATTTTGAAGTTCAGTGCTGTCAATGTCGCATATGGTTTGAACTGGTTTTACTGGCCAACGTGCGCCGAACGCTTGTTCAAATCCGGGAAACGGTACGTGTTGGGGCTCAATTTCTTTGGAACGCACCGTCGGTTCAGGGATGTTGATGAATCCAGATACTAACTGGCACCACACCTGGAAACGTTGGACACCTTGAGCAGTACCAATAACTCCGTAGCGAATCTCTGAAACTCGTGCTTCACTGAACGGCGGCCCGTAAAGAAACAAACCATCCCGAGGGTATTCTAGTTTCTGTCTGTAACCAAATTCGAGTTGAGGCTCGGCTATGTGCCTTACTTCGAGTAAATTTACTATCTCACCCGTCATGATCAACCCCTTCCATAGCATCACTGTCTTCGAAGTCATCCAACTCATCAAAGTCGAAAAAAATTTCATCCTCTACGAGGAGATCGTCTTCACTATCTGGTTCCTCCTCGGTATCGTTGCCACGAACCACCGAGACCGCAGTTTTGAGAACTATGGGTGGCAGGCTTAAGGAACATTGGGTGTCTGAACTGATTGGGATTGTCAAATAGTTTTCACCATCGCTCAGCCAATGTAGGAATGCGAGCAACATGTCACGCCATCTGGCGTTTCTCCACGACCTAGTAAAAGATCGGCGCAGACGGTGCATTTGTTTTGGATTAGTAATTGGTGTTCGACCGTCCTTAGTAAACAAAACACGATTGACGAAGCGTACGTGAGGAAATGGCAATACACGTGGCTTCGGCGTGATACCGTAGTGCCAGTGCAGTTTCCGAGTCTGCGAATATCCTATGATTTGGCGCCTTCCAGTGAAAGCAGTTCCGTACGAAAAAGCAATCTGCTGTAATGGAACGGAGCCAAGCTCTCCCCACCAAGCCTGTTGATTGCGAGTCATATCATACGATCTTAACTTCCGTACACGAAGAACATGTTCTATTGCCTGACGCACCAAATCGGAGAATAGATTGTAAGCATCGAAGTGTTCTATACTCTGATTGGGCCAAGCATTGTCGAGAAATGTGATTGTGTCCACCTCATCCACAAGTTTCAGGGAGAAACTTGAATCGAATTGGTCTTGAAGATCAGAATACGGACAAAACGCCAAGAATCCTCGTCGAAAGGGGACAATCGGCCAAGTCGCATCTTTCATTTGTTTTTTTACGTCTGAATGCGATATAGGTCCGTCGAAATCGTAGAGATAGAGCATTTCAGGCAAATGCTGGAAAGACAGCCAATTGGTAACAAGAGGTTCGGACACTTGCTCTAAAGACCGGCCGTGGCGCAAGTGAACCTGTTTCCAGTAGGCCGTGGTCCCGCTGTCGGAGGTGCTTTTACGAGGAATATTTTCAGACTCCTCAAGCGTCTCCAGAAGCTCGGCAAAACCATCAGCCCAACTGTGTTTAAAGTCTATGTATTGTGCATGAACAATTGAAAATGGGGCTTCAAAGTTTGTGAGACGCAGAGGAATGATGAATTCTGCGTCACCGATACTCTCGCCAACCTCACAGGCTATTTGGATTTCGTTTCTGACACCCTGCTTATCTACACTATTTTCTGTACCGACAAGCAATACTTTGCACGCCTTAGCGCGAAGTGCGTCTTCCAGCAGACGTTGCCAGTCCTGACCACCTCGCAATCTGAGCACGTCTGCCCAAACTTCGTATCCTGCCGCGGTCAGTCGCGCACCGAGCCAAATGGTAAATACATTGTCTTCCGGGTTTGCGTGGCTAATGAATATCGCTTCGCGAGTGGGTGTAGTCACTCTACGCGGCTCCATACATCGTCGCATATGCAACCAACTGATATGTCGCCAACATCTTTGAGTGTAGTGATTACACGAATAGAGAATTCACTAACCTCGTAAATTACACCAGGCAATAAGATTCGTTGACCACAAGAAATTTGATAGACAACCGACATTGAAGGAAATTTACATAACTCTCGGTGAAACCTAGCACCGCTCAATTTATTCGTCCGAAAAATTTATCATACCGGATGGTGATGATGCCAAAGGCTGTGGTAGTAGTCAGCGATTCACTTAAAAAATTCTTCTAATTCTCTGTCGCATTAACTCTTAGCTAGTTCAAAATTCCAGAAACACACTCTAATAAGATAAATTCCACTTTGCGTTTTTTCGAAACGAATTAGAGAAAATTAATTTAGCTCTTTAAAATTTCACATTTCCTGACTGACTCAAAAACCAAAAACTTACATTTTACTTGCTTGCAGTCTTATTCTTGTCTTTCATACTGGGATTCGTCGACGGTTTTGAAAGTTATCTACAGCGTATTTCAGACAAACCTAATCGGAATTTTGATTTGCCACTTGCGAAAGAACAAATCGTAGCGCTTGACGCGTCAAAATTGCAGAATCTTCAGAATCAGAGCAGTTGGGACAACGTTCAATGATTTCTGTTAAACATCCAATAATCGAAAAGTCTTTGTGCGACGCAGACTGTCCGCAGGTTTCCACGACCCATCATCAGGACCTAGTGAAAAGGTCGCTCCATGCATTGCGGGAAGTGTTATTGGCAACACGCCGGGCAAACTGTGAAGGTTAGTTGCGATTTAATCCGTGTGGTCTACGAGTCTGTAGCAGATCTTTCCAATAACTTTCCCTTTGAATAATCACCTCTTCCGGAGTTCTACTTGGCCGATGTTCTAATAGCCCGAATTTAAGGTGCTTACGACAATATTCAATTGTTTCTTCATCCTGATTTTCTAGGTGTGTCTGAAATTCGACATTGTTTCCATGACCGGTATTTGCATATTGAGCCCACCGAGACCACACACCTTCCTCACCGTACGCAGAACCAACATATCGTAGATTTGCTTTTGTATCGGTTACCACGTAGATTCCGCTTACGCTCTGCAGTGTTATTCTCCAATCATCACGTTGATTGTTCACGATGGTTTCAAGTTCGTTAAATGAAATGTCTATGTTCTCATACCCCAGAAAAAAATTGCCTGAATATGGTTCTTTCAGAATTTCTAGCACTTTGAAGTCGCTGTAGTGTTTTTCGAAGTTTACCCGACCGGACATATCCTTGTATTCCAAATTGAGTTTAAGACGGCCGATAAATCCTTGTCCATCTTCAACTAATTGCACTTCATATCGGTCCGGTAATCGCCCAATCACTTTGTAAATTCCGCCAAAGAGCCATGCATTAGTCTCGTGGTAGAATTGCATTAGACTGAAAATAAAATCACGACTAAACATATCTCTTTTTGGACGGTATTCTTGCCAACCCTGCCACTCGTCCCGGTCGCGGGCAAAAACATCTAGGGGATGATCCCAGTAGTTCGTTCTGGCGAAGTGCACTTTATATCTTTCAGGATGTTCAATAGTCCAAATGTCATTAAGTCTAATCATCACCCACCTCCATATTGGTAGTCTGATAAAGTTTGATACCACTATACATACGTTTGAGATCTAACTTTCCCCTCTAATTCTCAATCTTTATTCGTGGAATTTGAAACATTTGATTTCCTGATAGTTAGCCCCGTTGCCACAGGTAGCCTGCTGAACGCGAGATTACGAAGTTACGTAGACCTCACCAACTCTACGACTTCTCAGAATTCAGTTTAGCCCTCAACGCGATGTCAAGATAAAGCGCCTTGACTGTATCAGAAGCGTTGACACGATTCGGGCGGCTTCAAAGGCGTCGAACATTTTCCTCTGCTGGCGGTCGGAAATTGATGCTGCTATGTCAGTAACCCGCTTCGCCTTCTCATTGACAATAGTTATAGAACCCATCGGGCACGCGCTGATTGGTCGGAATGACCCCAGTATCGGAGAAAACTTCTGTACCAACCCATTCGTCAGTGCGGTTATCACAGAGCACACCCATTATGAAGAATCTGGGTAATTTTGCAAAGACGATATGTTGATTTACACCTCGTACAACATCCGCTGAGATATGCCGCAACACATAGCGGTTGATGTTCGGTGGGACATTGCGCTGCGAGGACGATATCCCTTGCACGATGTAAAGGTGTTGACGGTATGATTCGACATCAGACCTGCTACCTAGTAAGTACTCTCGCCACACTTCAGCTGCTCGATCAAGGAGATCGTATTCCTCGCTAGAGTAGTCATCGAACGGATCGATATCGCGGAATATGTGAAGCACTCGCCATGTTATTGACACGCAGAACTTTAGTAGCCACGGACCATACTCTCTGCAAGGCGAATGATCTTAAATAACTGGATGGAAGAACTGCTCCGCGAACATCTATTCAGCCTCGCCGATTTTATTCTCGCATTGAGAACACAACCACTTTTCCTTCCACCCGTCCTGGACGCGACGGTTCGGCTCCTCTCCAAAGCGCATGTGTCCGGTAGCCGACGTATTCCGCATCCAGCGGAATACGAATGCGGGCAGAATGTGGCTGCGTTGCAATTCCAGACCATCTTTTCCGCATAGGCGGCATATTCCTTTGTGTACTACTACCCCAGCCATAGCTGATAAATTGGTAAGCGCATCAAGACATAATGCGAAAACTACTCAAAGTCATCGATGAATTGGTTGTAGCCCCTACCGCGTACGTGCGGCTCGTCATTCAATTGTGCACGCAATTCTGCCAATTCCTGGGTGTTCAAATTCAGTGCAGCAGCAACCGCATCATCCCATAGCTGACGTACTTCACTTTCACCATCTCGAAATTGAGGAACTTTAAAAGCCCTTGTTTGTTCCCAGCAGTTGAGCAGCAACTGTCGGACGTGGTTACTTTTTATGTTGGGAATCCTGAGGTTTCCAACTTCAGTTGTACTGTATGCTGGAAACGCCAATGATCTGCCAGGGCAGCGCATCAGCTGCAGACGGCCGATTGTTGAGTTGATGAAAACTGCTAAAGCTTTACTTTCATCAGCAGTTAATCCTTCAACCGGTATCCAACCATTACCTACATATTTCTCATTGCTAGCTGTAGCGTTAAGTCGCGCTGTGCTATTTCTTTGCCCGGCGGTAACTAACAAATGACTCGCTTTCTGCAAAATTTTGTCATTTTCAGGAGTTGCTTTGTTCAGGCCAGATAAGTATTCACCGTCGTCCTGTCTGATTTTAGGTTTGCGTATCCAAAATTCATCCGGCCGACTCTCAATAAACAATTGACCTTGTGCACCTTTAGATTTCAATATCGGAAAACTGCCTGGAGTTCCGGCTTTCGCAGTCTGATAAGACCCGCGCAACATTCGACCAGTTGCCGCAGGTGAGAATCCAGATTCAGCGATTGTTTTCATATTTTTGTCGTTCGCAAATTTCGCGGCTACCTCGGCTAATTTCGGAGAGCGCCATATTGCCGCGGACCAGTCACCGGAATTGATCCTTTCGGCAGGCCATTCCGAAGTTTCTCCCCAACCGTTGGCAATTGCGCCTGCACCGCATTCAAGGATGCAATTGTGCAAGTCGGTAACTTCACTTTCATCGATTGGAAACCGGTCGAGATTAATGATCCTGGTTGGAGATAGATGCTGGTGTGCCGCCTTCCTAGCTATGACAATACTCTCATTTATATTGGTATTTTGACTCATGTTAATTTGACCGGGTAAATGACAGGTCACAATGCTGTGAATGTGATATCGCTGAGCCAGAAGTACCCTTTCGTGTAATCCAGAAGGTGCTGACAGTGCAGTAGTTGGAATTATCATCGTTAGAATTCCATTGGATATATCTAGGCACCTGTCGGCTAGTGCCACGAAGAGCGGTCCGATGGAGTTTTTATCCACAAAATTTTTCATCTGTGGATCGTTGTTTACCAATACGCTTTCCATGGCATCTGCACGAGAACGCAACTGCATTTGAATGTCCTTTGGAAATTTTTCACCCATATTCGCTCGATTGGTAAATGGTGGATTCATGATAACGATTTGAGCATGGCTAACAGCATCCACTGCATCTTCCAATTCTGCATCTTGGTCTCCCCCCAGACAAATTTCATTCGAATCGATTTGTTCGTCCGAAAGGCTGAATTCTCCGACTCTGGGTACTATCGCTTTTTGCCCTAGCAGTTCCAGTGTACCAGCTGCCACGAGAGCGGCGTTGTCTTTTGACGGACCGTATGGCATCAGATGCAACCCCATTGATCGGTAACGGATATCTTGATTTCCCGCGGTGAGCTGCGATGCGGCTAACTGCAGTGAGACCGGATTGATGTCGAGACCTTTGATGCTTTCCTCAACTGCAATCTTCTGTAAGTTGGCGATCTCAGTTTCGTCAGCATCCTCTTCCCTTGCACGATTTTTCATTTCAGTCAGGATAGCGGCTAGCAATGTTCCGCTCCCGCAGGCAGGATCAACAATTTTGCAATTTCGCCAGACATTTGAATCGGTCCAATCGGCATCACCATAGGCGTCGAGCGCAAGTCGTGCGGCTATGGATGCAGCATTGGGTCGAGTGAAGTACGCTCCATCGCTAGCCTGATTGCCCATTACTCGGTTAAACAGCGGTCCTGCGTGGTCAGCACCCATATCAGCGTAGGTTTCGGCTATACGTTCTGCTTCAGATGCGATGTGACGAAGCGCCCGCTCCATTCCAGCCAGTCTCCCGGTATCCTCCACCGTTTCGATGATTCCAACTGCCGGTTCCAAAACAGGCCGAAAATCGTGCCGCATTATCCTTTCCCACTCCCGACGCAATTTTGTCACTACATTAGTATCGTTTTTTGTAGAAGACAGTTCGCTAACCCCACTTAACCAGTTGCCATGCGCAATACGCTGATGCAGCATCGCTGCGTTCATCATCAATAATGAAGCAATAGTCACACCATCGGCTTGTTCTTTTTGCGCCTTCGATGTTAAGTTTGTTAACCCGAAATGTCGGTTTAGTGTTGGCGCGAGTTCGTCTCCCCGTAAATGCACGGCAGCTTCCTTGATGCTGTCCTCCAAAATATTCAGGTCTCTGAGTATGCGGTTGTGAATCAATCCCGATCTCGACAGTAAATTCATCCTGATGGAATCTCCAAATTCATCAAGACGAGTCAACCTCAGCATTTGCTGTGCCGAATCCTCTACGATTTCCTGGTGAGTCCTGCGTTTTCGTTTTTCTCTCTCTGCTCCGGTTGGCAGTCGCGTGCCAGTGCCGTTATTGATCATATCCCTGGCTTTCTTCTTGGTTTTATCCATGTCCAATTGACCCGGCGTGCCATCAGACTTGGGTTTGTCTCTTGCGACACCATCCATTCGCACTTCGATACTCTTATCTTCATTGCTTTTGCCAGCTATAACCAATGTTGGTTCAAGAATAGCGGTCTGAACTCCAGAGGGTTTTGGCAGCGTTCTCGCTTCCGATAACGGTAAGAATTCTTTTTCTGCTGTGCTTTGACCCGTTAGCACGCGTTCCAGTGCCAGTTGCGAATCACCCGGCGCTCCAACATGCAGGCGGTATTTGATTCGCTTCCTTTCGTGCTCAGCGATTGCGATAATTGTGTGCACCTCCTCCGGCGATGCTGGAAGATACAGCTGCATCAATTCGGTCAGCTGATCTTCAATACGGCTGTCATGAGCTCGCAGAGCTCGCAATATCTGCCCAAGTTCCTGCCACCCGTCCTCAGGGGCACTGGAGCTTATCCAATCTTCTGGAACTACATTCGGTGGTATGAGGATGGGACAGATAATGTAGCCAATCTGCTTGCCAGGAGCGGTTCGCATCGCACGGCCTACTGCCTGTACGACGTCAACTGGACTCCTTCTGGATTCAAGAAATGCAACTGCATTTAGTGATGGCGAGTCAGTTCCTTCGCCGAATATGCCGACATTGATTATTCCATACGGTTTATCTGGGGGAGCTTCTCCTAAACGGCGTATTGCATTTTTCCGCGCTACCACATTGCTGGTAGCGTCAAGATGTTCAAGCGAAAACTCCAAAGCCTGTTTCCCGCTCTGATTATCGTCCAGCCAATTCTGAAGCCATTTTCGCACTACGTCCGTTTGCAAGTCTTCCGCCATGTTCTTCGACTTGTCTACCGTATTCATGAATGCTATGCAAGACTGAATGTGAACATCATCTTCTTTCTGAGTCTGGGTAGCGCCGCCCATGGCCAAAGTGAATGCAAGTCCTCGAAGGTAATCAGCGGAAGTGAGGCGTCGCCGCCCTTTGCTTTGTGTGCTCGTAGCCAGCTGATAGGCAGCTTTGTAAGTGGCCGGATCGTTAGTGCCTAGTGCAATGATTCGATAGTCTGATAGCCAGCCGTTTCTGACAGCCTCGACATAGCTCTTGCGATAAAGTTCAACACCGAAAATAGTTTCATCATCCATCGTTCGGACAATCCAGGCGCTTTCTTCATTGGCTGAGACTTTGCTGGTGTCAAATATTCGAGGAGTTGCAGTTTGGTAAATTCGATATGTGGCTGGAAAGGCCTGATTATCGTGGCACAGCGTGAAATCGCGAATACGCTCTTCCTCATCTGTAAGTCTTGCACTGCCAGTCCGTCGTTTCCGTCTTATTCCGGCGGTCCTGTGCGCTTCATCAGCCACTAGAACGTCAATTGACTTACCACATTTTCTGAGTGAATCTGCAATCGCTCTTCCACTTTGATAAGTTCCGAAAACAATGCTGACTTGATCTGTGCCGACTCCCTGCTCGATCCACTGTGCGATTTCATCTGGATTTGTAGTGACTTTTCCCTTCACATCTGAAGCACTGACGTTGCTGTTGTCCAATGTAGGATCTTTTGCAGTGTTCCGAGAATCTTCTTTTTTGGGGTCGTAGCCTGCTGTTTTATCTGAGCAAACGGCGAGCGCGCGAATCTCCGTTTCAGCATTACGCAGATACTCACTCCTGATTTGGGCTACAAGTGCGATTGAGGGACACAGAACAACTGACGATCCCCCTTTAGGTGTTAATTGCTCGATAATGCGCAATGAGATTCGAGTTTTTCCCGTGCCGCATGGAAGAATGATTTTGCCGCGTGCCTGACCGACTGGAAGCCCTCCGCTTTCCGACTGAGCGTGTTCTCTGAGGAGGCGCACGCTTGTATCAATGGCCTCTGACTGCATGCAGGTCTTTGTTTGCTTCGGAACTTCTTCTCCATCAGTGTGAGGTTCGCAATGAGCGCAAACTTCGACAGTTTGCGAAGTCTGTTGATGCAGGAGATCATCGACGATGTTGACTTGTTTGATTGGTTTGTCAGTCATTGACTTAACTTGCCTTATTTTGCCACCTAAAGGACAATTCCCGTTTGTGACCACCCAGCGTTCAGCCCAAAAATCCGGTGCAGATAATCCGATAAATTCAGCTAATTCGGAATATGTGATCGGCTTTCCGCTGTTTGACTCGTCCAGTTGACGGGATTTGCTCTGAATTGCGATGTGCTTACCATCGCTTCGACGAACAGCTACTAGGTCAATACCAATTTCTTCGCCTGTGGAATCTGGGAAGTGACGCTTGCGTTCATCATGCCAATTTTCCCAGTGATGGCATTTCGCTATGTCC
>CAZYSR010000395.1:0-3057 GCA_964649525.1 uncultured Gammaproteobacteria bacterium | reverse complement strand
CTGAAAAATGCTGGCGCAGACGTCGAGAAAAACTCCACCCGTGTTCGCTTTGACCGAAACCTGATTTTGGAATCCATTGCAAAGGCTCCGTCTGAGTTTACGATTCACGCAAGAAATCCACAAAGGAATCTGAAAATCGGTGGACGCTGGCTTGCTTTTTCAACCGTAGCCGGTCCACCCAATGCCAGCGACATTCAAGGCGGACGGCGTTCGGGAAACTTCAAGGATTACAGTGACTTTATTAAGCTTGCACAGAGTGTGAATATCGCTCATGTGATATCGGGACATCCGGTTGAACCGCTTGACCTTGACCCGAAAACGCGACACCTCGACACTGCCAGGGTAAACCTGACGCTCACTGACAAGGTATGCAGGGTTTATTCACTGGGACGCGACCGCGTTATGGATAGTCTGGAGATTACCCGAATTTGCCACAGTTTGAGTCGGGAGGAATTGGCGCATCGACCAAGCCTGTATACCGTTGTCAATGTTAATTCTCCACTTCAGTATGACATTCCAATGCTGTGGGGCATCATTGAACTCGCCAGAATGAATCAGGTAGTCGTCATCACTCCGTTCACACTTGCCGGTGCTATGGCACCAATCACTCTGGCCGGTGCTGTTACACAACAGAATGCCGAAGCATTGGCCGGGCTCGCATTTTCTCAAATCGTAAACCCAGGTGCGCCGGTAATGTATGGAGGCTTTACTTCCAATGTTGATATGAAGACTGGTTCTCCGGCATTCGGTACCCCGGAATACGTCAAAGCCACCTTGATGGGTGGACAGTTTGCAAGGTTCTACAATCTTCCATACCGATCTTCCAACGTCAATGCCTCAAACGCGCCTGACGTGCAGGCAACATACGAATCGCAGATGTCAATTTGGGGATCTGTGATGGCGCGGGCCAACCTGATCCATCACGCACTCGGTTGGCTGGAAGGCGGACTGTGTGCTTCATTCGAAAAGTTTGTTATGGATGCCGAAATGTTGCAAGGCGTGGTGGAAACCCTCAAACCGGTTGTTGTTGACGAGGATACGCTTGGCATTGAAGCAATGCGAGAAGTCGGTCCTGGTGGACACTATTTCGCAGCACAGCAGACTATGGAACGCTATGAAACTGAGTTTTATAAGCCGATACTGTCTGATTGGCGAAACTTTGAAACTTGGTTCGAGGACGGTGCAAAGGATGCGACAACACGCGCCAATCGAATTTACCAGCAACTGCTATCAGAATATGAAGCCCCTAAGGTCGATGAGGCGATTTTGCAGGAGCTTGATGAATATATAGAAACCACCCGTATGGAGCGTCGCAAGGCTCCAGTTTAGTCCCAAAAAGGAGGGCGTAGCGTGCAAAAGACTGCTGAAGTCGTAATAATCGGAGGAGGGGTTGCAGGATGCAGCGTCGCCTATCATCTGGCGAAAAGGGGTTGCAAGAACGTTGTTCTGCTGGAGCGATCTGAGCTGACGTCTGGTTCAACCTGGCATGCGGCTGGAAATACACACGTACTGCAGGACAACGCAAACCTGTCAAAGCTTCACTACTATACGGTCAGGTTGTACCCGCAGCTTGAAGAAGAAACCGGACAATCCTGCGGTATTCACCCGGTTGGAGGAATTTATCTGGCCTCCACTCCAGAGCGCCACGATCAGATTCGCATTCAGGCATCTAAAGCTAAATATCTAGGACTGGATTTTCAGACGATTTCACTGGAAGACGTCCACGAAATGAATCCCTTGCTCAATCTCGACGGTGTCATCAGTGCGATGTTTGAGCACAACGAGCTTCATATTGATCCCAGCGGAGTCACCAATGCCTATGCGGCAGGTGCCCGAATGAACGGTGTCAAGATTCATCGAAACACACCGGTAATTGCAACGACCCAGCAGCCCAATGGTGGTTGGCTGGTGGAAACGCCCGAGAATAGGATCGAAACAAAATTCCTGGTTAACTGTGCCGGTCTTTGGGGTCGTGAGGTCGGAAAACTGGCAGGGATCAACTTACCTCTGATGCCTATGGAGCATCAGTATTTTGTTTCTGAGAGCATTCCGGAAATTGAGGCACTGGGTCGGGAAATCCCCCTGATTCACGACAATGATGGCGAATACTACATGCGTCAGGAAGGCAAGGGATTGCTGGTCGGAGCGTACGAACGGGGCGGATTGCATTGGTCAGTTGATGGGACACCACTGGACTTTGGACATGAACTGCTGCCGAATGATTTAGATAGAGTACTGGACAATGTTATGCGGGCAATGCATCGTATGCCATGCCTTGAAACTGCCGGAATCAAGCGAATCGTCAACGGACCGATGATTTGGACACCAGATCTCATGCCCCTAGTTGGTGAGGTCTCACAGCTTACCAATTATTTCGTGATTGGTGGATTGATTCCAGGATTCAGTATCGGTGGTGGTCTCGGATTGATGATGGCTGAGTGGATCTTGGATGGTCAACCGAGTCTTGATATTTGGCCTATTGATGTGGCTCGATTTGGCGACTGGGTAACGCATGACTATGTTCTGGACACGACTGCTGACAACTATCAGACTCGATTCAGAATATTCTTTCCATATGAGGAGCGAACCGCTGGTCGTCCTTTGCGAACAAGGCCCGCTTACGAGCATCAAAAAAACAATGGAGCCATGTTCGGTGCTCAGTTCGGTTGGGAGGTGCCGATGTGGTTTGCACCGGAAGGAATGCCGCCAGTCGAAAACTTCTCATTTCGTAGAACGGAATCATTCGGACCGGTTGGCGATGAATGTCGAACCATTCGGTCTTCAGTGGGTTTGCTCGATACTTCTGCCTATACCAAGTTCATTGTCAAAGGTCCGAGAGCAGCCGAGTGGCTTGATGGACTGACCACCAATACACTTCCAAGACATCGTCGGATGTCGCTGGCTCCAATGGTGCATCAACGGGGCGGGGTGGTTGCCGACTTTACTGTTGCCCGACTCGAAGATGATGAATTTCTCCTGATTGGTGCTGGTGTGGCGGAGAACGCTCACCTTAGATGGTTTCGCAAGAATGGATGTTCCTCAGGAGTCGACGTAGCC
>CAZYSR010000394.1:0-3415 GCA_964649525.1 uncultured Gammaproteobacteria bacterium | reverse complement strand
TAATTTTGCAAGATCATTGATGTTGATTAGAATGAGCCCTCTGTCATATTCGTAGAAATTTAAGTTAAATATTCCTACAACGGTAAAGCGTTTCAGTCGAGGCAATACGCCAACTGGTGAAGATTTACCCCTGGAACTGATCAAAATTACCTGATCTCCTACTTGTATGTTTCCCATCGAAAGCGCCATGTCTTCCCCGAGAACCATTCCGAATTCACCATCCTGAAGTCCGTCAATACTGCCTGCGATCATGTTTTCGCCAATCGCTGAAACAGTCGCTTCAAGTTCAGGTGTAACACCTCGCACAATGGCCGGATTGACTCGGTTATTGAATTTCAACATCCCGTGGCTGAGAATATATGGTGCGTGCGCGCTGACACTTGGCAGTTTATCGACCTTCTGGGCCACATCTTGCCAATCGAGAAGCCAACCACCAGTACCACTAACCCGAATGTGGGATGCAACAGTCAATATTCTGGATTTGAGTTCCCGTTCAAACCCGTTCATAACCGACAACACTGAAATCAGCGCCCAGACACCAATAATGATGCCCAAGACTGAAGTTGCCGTAATGAATGAGATAAATCGGGTGCGCCGTTTGGCGCGTATATAACGTAGCCCGATAAAAAGTTCAAATGGACGAATCATTCACCGGTTTGCGATATTGGCTTCATGTACGGAAACAGGATCACATCACGGATCGATGGTCTGTCAGTTAACAGCATCACCAACCGGTCGATCCCAATACCCTCCCCCGCGCTTGGTGGCAAGCCAAACTCCAGCGCTCGAATGTAGTCGTCGTCGTAATGCATCGCTTCGACGTCCCCCGATTGGCGTTGTGCAATCTGATGCATAAAGCGCTCAGCCTGGTCTTCCGGGTCATTGAGTTCCGAGAATCCATTGGCGATTTCCATACCACCGACAAAAAACTCGAATCGGTCAGTAATCGTCGGTTCAGAATCAGATACACGCGATAAGGGAGACACTTCAAGTGGATAGTGCGTGATGAAAGTCGGTTCAACTAACTGGTCTTCAACCGTTCGTTCAAATATTTCGAACAATAACTTACCAGCTCCCCATTGATCAGATACTGGCCCGCCAACCTGTTCCAGATGACTTCGCAAGCGATCACTTTGATCCAGATCTTCCCGTTTCAGTTGGGTGTTGTGTGACAATACCGCGTCGCGTAACGACAGTCGCCGATACGGCGGTCGAATATCAATTTCATGATCTCCAAAATTGATTGTTGACGGTATTGGGACCTCATCGATTAACCGCTCGAACATCAGCTCAGTAAAGTTCATGAAGTCGTTGTAGTCCGCATATGCCTGATAGAACTCCAGCATAGTGAACTCAGGATTGTGCTGTGTGCTGACACCTTCATTTCTGAAGTTTCGATTAATTTCATAGACCCTTTCCAATCCCCCTACGACCAAACGCTTCAGAAATAGTTCGGGAGCGACTCTCAAATACATGTCCAGTGACAGCGCATTGTGATGGGTTTTAAATGGTCTGGCAATTGCACCGCCGGGAATGGAGTGCATCATTGGCGTTTCGACTTCAAGAAACTGATGTTCATCCATGAATGCCCGAATACACCGAATGATGGCGCTGCGAGTCTGAAAAGTTTCCTTGACATCCTGGTTGATGATAAGGTCCAGGTATCGCTGTCGATACCGAAGTTCCTGATCAGTCAGTCCATGGAATTTCTCCGGAAAAGGTTGCAATGCTTTGGTCAATAGTCTGATCGAACCGACTGAGATACTGAGTTCTCCAGTACGCGTTCGAAAAACTGTACCATGCACACCGACAATGTCTCCAATATCGTAAGATTGAAATTGGCTGTACTCATCTTCAGTTAGTACATTCTTCCGGATAAATAACTGGATCTTTCCGCTAGCATCTCGAAAATCGGCGAAAGTTACTTTTCCCATCCTGCGCCGACTCATCAAGCGACCTGCGACATTTACAACAACCTCTTCATTTTGCAGGTCTTCGCTTGAGTAATCGTGATATTGTTGCTGCAGTTCACCAGCCTGTGCATCAGGTCTGAAGTCATTTGGATAGGCCAAATCAATTTGACGCAGTTCGGCAAGTTTTTCCCTGCGCAACTTGGTCTGTTCGCTTTCGTTCAACATGGTTCGCTATAGACCTGCCTTTAAACTAGCTTCGATAAATTCATCCAAATCACCTTCCAATACAGCGTTAACATTCCCTGTTTCCACTCCCGTGCGTATGTCTTTAATTCGTGACTGATCCAGCACATACGACCGAATTTGATTTCCCCAGGATATATCCGGTTTTGCATCTTCCAATTTCTGACGTTCCTCAATTTCTTTCTGCCGCTCCAACTCAAACAACCTTGCACGCAACATGGCCATCGCTTCAGCTTTGTTTCGATGCTGGGATCGGTCATTCTGACACTGCACTACAACACCGGTAGGCTTGTGTGTAATACGGACCGCTGAATCAGTTCTATTCACATGCTGACCACCTGCTCCACTCGCCCGATAAGTGTCAATTCGAAGGTCCCCAGGGTCAATATCAATTTCGATTTGCTGATCGACTTCCGGATAGGCAAAAACTGAGGCAAATGAAGTATGACGTCTCTGCCCCGAATCAAACGGTGATTTACGAACCAGTCGGTGCACGCCATTTTCGGTTCGAATCCAGCCAAACGCGAATTCACCAATAATTTTAAGTGTTGCGCTTTTTATTCCCGCAACCTCTCCATCACTGTAATCAACCGTTTCAATTCGGAACCCCTTTTTCAGCGCCCAATGTTGATACATTTTGTACAACATCTCAGCCCAGTCTTGTGCTTCCGTACCACCAGAGCCGGGTTTAATATCAACAAATGCATTAGATGCATCCATCTGTCCACTGAATATACTGGTAAATTCAAGAGCGTCAATTTTTTGACTGTAATCCTTGACATCTTCCGCGATAGCGTTGAGAGTATCCTGATCATCTTCCTCGCGCGCAAGTTCTGCGAGTTCAATTGCATCAGCTACCGCGGTCTTGAGCGACTGAATTGCCTGTAGCGACTTTTCCAAGCTGACTTTTTCTTGATTTAGATTCCGACTAAGTTCAAAATTCTGCCACAGGTCCGGATTCTCCAACTGTTCATCAATTTCATTTAGTCGAGACTGTTTCGTTTCGACGTCAAAGAAACCTCCACAAGGATTCAATCCGAAGATTGATGTCGTTCAATTGATCGAATACTGAGCCTGTTTCCATGGTAAATTTCTGCTACAAATTGTTAATGAAAACATATTTTATTGCGTCGCAGTACTAATGATTAGTCTAATGTTTGCGGATATTGTCCAAGTCGACAAATCTATAATGTTTTCTGGTTATTAGTTCATATTTGCTAGTTAAATTGACAGATTAATGAAAATTGGAATAGTTAAAG
>CAZYSR010000393.1:0-2937 GCA_964649525.1 uncultured Gammaproteobacteria bacterium | reverse complement strand
CGTTCGACTTGCATGTGTTAAGCATGCCGCCAGCGTTCAATCTGAGCCACGATCAAACTCTCCATTTCATTGCTTCCCGAAGGAAGCAAAATCATTGATAGAGCATTGACACAGACGAAACGCCCACACAATCTGTATGGTCTTTTAGTTTTTAAAGAACAAAAATCCCTGACTGATGATCAGGGAAACAAATAGTATATCTGAATTAGTAAGGACGCGAAAGAAAAAAATAAATTATTTTTCAATTCAATTTTTATTGTCCGTCCATCCGAACAATCAGAAATGGAGCGCAAATTATAGAGAGAAAAAATTTTTGAAACTAAAGTTTCTACAAATTATTTATATAAATTTCAGGCCAGCATTTACCGCACAGTGGTTGCTCTAGCGGTAAAGTTATTCTCAACGTATTCAATTACAAAAACTACTCGTGTTTGAGTTCCCCTCTTATCTCACGGTTACCGCGTGTGGCGTCTTTGTTAAAACCTCGCATCCGTTTTCAGTCACAACACCGCAGTTGGAGATAAAGTAGTCACCTTTCCTAGTACGGAACAAAGCAGACATCAGGTGAAATACCATTCCGGCACGAATCTGCATTTCCGAATCATGCCGAAGACCTTTGGGTACACCGCTTCCACTCCAACTCGGTGGGAAGCCAATCCCCACAGAGTAGCCGCAGTGTTGGCGTCGATATCCGGTAAGACCCGAATCGTCAACAACCTTTTGCCAAGCGGCGTAAACATCGCGGGCTAAAACTCCCGGCTTCAACGCATCAACAATCGCATCAAACGCCGCATCACAAATTGCCTGAGCTTCCTTTGTTTGCTTCGGTGCCTCTCCGACAAAGAACAGTCTGCCAGCAGGTGCATGATATCTTGCAACACATCCGCTTAATTCAATGAACACCATATCGGCGTACTTCAAACGCTTGTCTTCCCAGGTTGAATGCTCATGGTCTAAGTTGTCAGTCGTACGAAGAAGTGGTACAAAAGCCGGATAGGTACCACCATGATGCAACATTGCCTGGTATATCGCAGCCATCACATCTCTCTGATGTACACCAGGTCCAGCAGTCGCGATACCAGACATCATCATTGCATCAGTAATTTTTGCAGCTCGTCTGGCGTATTCGATCTCCTGCGGTGATTTAACCAGTCGACATTCACTGACTACGTCGGAAGCATCGACAAATTCTGAATTGGACATTGAGTTCTGAATACGCTTTGCGATGCCGTATGGAAAGTAGGAACTGTTTGCCTCAAACCCAATCCGCGCACTTGAGAGACCCTCCTCTGACATTGTTTTTACGCTAGTGTTAACGGGTTCAACATACTGTTCAGACACATCGCCACCCGAACCAGCGCTGTCTGAATATGGACAGTGTCGAACATTCGGTACCTCATCACGAATCGTCGGTCCTTCCATTGCTCTTGTGATCAAGCATGGTTGACCGGACTGTGGGACTACCAGCAGTTGGTAGGCGAAATAACCGTGATAACTGAGGCCGGTGAGATAGCAGATGTTATCCGGGCTGGAGATGAGCATGCCATCTAATCCGCGTTTCACCATACTGGCACGAACTCGCGAAAGGCGCTCATCATACTCCTCAGGAGAAAACGGTTGCAAATGAAACGAAGTGCCGGTTTTATCGCTGCCAGTTTTCATTACTAGCCTCCGGGTGGTTGTATACAAAAAGGCGAATTTTGAAAGCGATAATTTAATCTGAAGCCAACGCTTTGTGCAAGAAATTTCCAAGAATTGACCGGTGATCGGAAATCTGCCCCGGAGTGCTGTACGCCAAGGCCAAAAGGTCGGAAAACCGCTAGTTCTGAATCGATTTAATGCTGGTATGAATGTCGATTGAACAGGGCGTGAGAAAGAAGCATCACAAATATGACAAGAACAAAGACCTTATTCACGAACCAGTTCATTGTCCATATGGTCCACTGTGGATCAGGAAGAAACAAAACAAACTTAGTTACAACGATGCCAATTTCAAGTGCTGAAACGATCATCACAAAACTGAATAAAAATCGAAAGCCATAGATTAGCGTTACACCAAGTGCGATGTGTATCACCCACCAAAAATCCCACCAGATGTAAGTGCTGATTGAGACGTTCTCATTGAGTGCCCAGACAACAGGCAGAATCCACTTGATGGTGAGCGTCCAGGCTGCTAATACAAATAGGAAGTGTGCAAAGAATTGTCTCACGCCAAGCCGAAACGTTGCGCGGCATCCCGTGTAAATGATGCGATTGGAATATTGTTGGGGCAAGCCCCTAGACAGGTTTGTTCTACGCAGTTCAGACACGCAGTCGCTCCACCTTCCAGATTCGCATAACTATCCACTGCGAGCTGCACATCCTGATAGTCGACTGCATACATACGCGTTCTAAGCACGTCTGAAATCGGTACTCCATAGGCACAGGAATCTGCACATGCACCACAGCCCTGCTGGCAGTACTGCGAGCCCTGCATAGCGACATAACGAGTTAACAGATCTTTATCCAATTCTGCAACCGGATAAGCACCAGAGGCACCAAGATATTCATCAATGTCGTACTCATCAGTCATTGAAATTAAAGCGACATCAACGCGACCGCTATTCAGTACCCATTTCAGTGCTGCCTGTGCGAATGTGGCACCCTGCGACTCATACTTTCGCATATCGTTCAACCGCGCGCCCATCAGTGTTTTCATCGCTGCCACTCCGACACCTTTACTACGCGCTCTGTCCAGCACCTCAACCAAACCAGGTTGCAACGAAACGTAGTGAAACTTGTGTTTAATCTGTTCAACAAATGTTGGGTCCTGTGCGAAATTAAATGCTACCAACACAACGTCGACCATGTCTTGGTCCAGCGCATAATCCAGACATTGCACCAACTTTGAACCGTGCCCGGACATGCCGCGATACCTGATCTTTCCCTGTTCAAACG
>CAZYSR010000392.1:0-2896 GCA_964649525.1 uncultured Gammaproteobacteria bacterium | reverse complement strand
CTCAAATCCAGAAATGCTATCATTCTTACGGGACCATCCGGAACAGGAAAGACAACAACTGCAAAGGCATTAATCGCTTCCATGCGTGAAGATAATTCGCACCTGACATGTGTCAAGGTGGTAGGAGGTCCTGAGAATCTTCGGAATGACAAGACGCCCGGGCCTGTGATTTTTGAGATAGAAGACCCATGGGGAAGATATCGAGTGGAACCAGATAGCCTACCTTGGAATGATGCGATTAACGATTTTCTCACCTCCGCTTCTCCAGATCGCATGTTTGTCATCACGAGTCGATTCGATGTCATGCAAGACGCAAATCCTAGATCATTGGATCAGCGTTACAAAGCAGCATTGTTACCTGGTCACTATCGATCATCGGATAGGGCCAAACTTTTCAAACTCAGGTTGGGTAAACTTCCACGTGCCGCACAGGTTTCAGCGCTCAAGTACCAGTCAATCATTATCAAGGAGCTTGTACTCCCGCTTGAATTGGATCGATTCTTTGGTGCTGCTGGACTTGGATTCAAAGAAACTGAAGAGAAACATGAATTTATACGTAGATGCATCAATGAGGCAAAAGATCAATTTATAGAGAGTGCTCTGATCCTTGTCATCAAGCAGCAACAAAAATGGGAGGCAGCTACCATCCTTTGGGCGTTGCTCAAGGCAAGAAAACGATTGACCTATGATGTACTTGAGATTTTAGAAGACGATCTTTGCTTGAAAATTCCCAGCTTGAAAGATCAACTGTCAACGCTTGCCAGTACTCTAATTGCAGGCGGCAATCTTCGTCAAGATAAATCGGAATTCTTCTATGCCCATCCACGTGTTGAGGTTGGCCTTGAGCAGGCTATGCTCGAAAAGCGAACCGTTTCAGCGCGTGTGTTAGAGTATCTGCTGGATGCTCTTGTTGATCTGGATGGCCCTAAACAGGATTGGGGAACGGAAACCGCTGCCAAAATTATTGCCGCACTTTCCTCCATCGCAGGGATTAAGAAGAAGGTTTCAACATCGACTCAAAAACATATCGATGGTTGGCTCACAGAACGCGTCACATCTTTGGATGACACATTTAGCGACGACTTAACACTTGCATCCAATGCGGGATCCGAAGATTGCGACGTCGCGGAACTTGCACGATGGTTGGGAGATGGGCCGGCTGACGATCACTGGCTAAGCATGACATCGTGGAGAGAACCTAAGAGGTCCGGGAATTGGTACAAACGACTGTCAAATGCGCCCCACACACATAAAATTTGTGATACCTTTATCAGGCGTGTTGTTCCGTTCCGAAATGGTTGGTTTGACAAGAATTTTCACGTATCGCTTGCCAAGCTCTCACTGAATTTGACATCGTCATTTCTCGCTGCACTCAGGGCTACTGTAGATCATAGTTTCAACTTCAATACTGAGACTCTCATCAATGGCGCAATCGTTGATCTCGACAATTTTGAAATTGTTTTCAACGAGGCTGCTACCTATTGTGACAAGAATCGGTACGCTCCTGAAAGAGATATTTTGCTCGCTCTGCATAATGGAAATTACGATGGTGAGGCGGAGGAGTTCTATTGGCAGGAATTGGGAGAAGAAAGTTATTCTTCGGCGAGTATGATTCTACGCTCATATATTGATGCGCGGCGACAATGCGATGATTGGCGTACGTTCCCAAAGCATCCGAATTTGAGTAGTTTCCTTTCGGAGTGGATATATGTTGCACGAGAGAGCAACAATTCGCCTTCTACAGACGAAATTCAGACTCTAGACCAAATCTCTCACAACAGCCTTTACGAGAATGAATATTGGAAACTAGCTGATAAATATTTCAATGATACAGTCATGAATTCACTCCAGAAGCGTCTACGCGTCGGATCAAAACTGGACACGACACGAATAGGTGCGGTATCGGTTGCGCTTAATCATGCACCTCATCTCATAAAAAATATGTTTTCACCCAAATCCAGAGTGGCTATTCAAAGGCTCTTTGAGCTTGCTCTCGATATACAATTCTGCCACGATGATAATGTACGAAAGGAGAAAACACCAAAGCACAATATCTCCACGCTTTTCGATGGGGCTGACAATAAAGTGAAGGTCGCTATAAAGGTATTGCTCACGGGAGATGTTACTCAAATCTCAGAAGAAATTGCTTCTCTCATATCAAAGATACCTGTAGATACTTCGATCCGATTGAATTTGTCCATAGCTCAAGTATTATCGAAATTGAATCAGAATCCTGCTCCAAGGCTTCACCATATACTTGCGATGACACATGATGTGACTAAAGAAAGCATCACACTTGTAGCAGCCGCTATGCGTTTGGCTTCCAAGTGTCAGGAAAATGATTTAATCAAGTTAGGACTGAAACATGATTTTGCACGCGTTCGCATTGAAGCGATGAACATTCTTTTTGAACAATCCTCCGGCCCATTGCCTCCAATGCTTTTGCGCATGTATGCTGATTCCAGTAGCATTGTACGAAAGCGGCTTTTGGAAATGCTCAATATAAGATCAGATATTGCACATGTGCCAATCTTGATAAAATTATCTTGTGACACATGGACACCGGGCAACTATTATCAAGAGGAGCATATTTCCTATCCCATCGCACTCGGCGCAATCAAGACTTTACGCGAAGTATCCAATTTTGATGATGATATCTACCAAGAGCTCATTAAATGTCTAAAAGCCTCAAATAATCCTCAAGTCCGATTGGAGCTTCTCCGAACTATGGTTCGACACGGCTCTCCTGAGAGGAAGAAAAAGTTGATCAAATTTGCAACAGGAGAAGGGCGGCCGGTGCTTCAAAAGCTGGCTGCACAAGCTTTATTTATTGAATTTGAAAATTTCCCTAAAGATAATTTAAATCTAATTAATGATAGAAAACTGAATGAAGTTG
>CAZYSR010000391.1:0-3658 GCA_964649525.1 uncultured Gammaproteobacteria bacterium | reverse complement strand
TCCCGATACTGATGGTGGTGGGTTGTTGTATGACTTGGAAGGATTGAATCAGGAGCATGCTGCCAAAGCAATGCTGGCGGCGCGTCGAACTAGGGTACCTGATGCGGTGATGCTACCATTGCATCAGCAAAAGGTGGTGGCGATTTCGGTTGCTGTTCGCTGGGACCGAGAATCGTTTACTGTTAAGTCACTTGGTAGTCTGGAGTCAAGTGAGAAAGATTTGGTCGCTGAGTTTTTTCGTGCAATAGAGAAAAAACCCACTTTGGTTTCGTGGAATGGAAATGGCTTCGATCTGCCAGTTCTGCAATATCGTGCGTTAATTCATGAAATTCGCAGCGTCCCGTTTTGGGATACGGGTGATTTCGATCGGGAGTTCAGATTCAATAATTATCAAAGTCGCTATCACAAGCGGCACATTGACCTCATGGATATATTGGCTCGTTATCAGGGACGTGGGTCTGCACCGCTTGATGAGATATCCAAGCTCATTGGCTTACCTGGTAAATCAGGAATCGGAGGCGCGAATGTATTTGATGCGTACCTTGATGGTCAGATTCAGGCGATACGCGATTACTGCGAAATCGATGCCTTAAATACTTACCTGATTTTTCTGAGGTTTGAGCTGATTCGAGGCACTATATCGAAGTCAAAGTACAGCGAAGAAATTACGCTGATACGAAGATATCTTTCAGAATCGAATACCGCACACTTTACGGAATTTGTACAGAACTGGACCGAATCCGCCGGATAAGTCTAGTTCTGAGAAGTAAACAGATGTTGGCACTTCAAATTGGCTTTCCAATTTAATCAGTGCCTGTGTCAATTCGCACTACGTCCTTTTCGGATTTAGACGATCGCCTGCGAGACCGGGTTTGTCTTCGTGATGTATTACTGCTTGACTTCTTTCTGACTGAGCCATTCGGGTCTTCCGTTGCAATCTGTTTCGACTGTCCAGGGTTTGCATTCGGGTCAGGGTAATAGATAGAATTCCCAGAAGGGCGTTTCCGCCGTCTGTTCGATGTACTCTTTCTCGACTGACTTGCAGGCTTTTCAGCTGGGCTGGTTTGAGACTTAACTTTAGTTTTTGTAGAACGATGACTTTTCTTTTCAGTAGCTCGAGTCTGCTTCTTGCCACCTTTTCGTTTCTTTTTTGTTGTAGTTTCATCCTTTTCCGGTTTAGGTTGCTCCACCACTCCTTCCTCTTCACGACCAAATATCGAACTGACAGCTTTCTTCAGCCAAGGTGTTGATCGCTTTTGTGACAAGCTGGTTTCCAGCCTGAGGTTTTCCTGACTCACTGCTGCCTGCTGGACATTACTCCCAGAGCTGATAATGTTGTAAATTTCAGGATTACCGTTAGAATTCTCAAGTGTGTAGCTGACTTTTTCATTCTCCTCGATTTCAGCTGCAGTAAATCGAACGATGTGTTGATCGGGTATGAGTAAAGATCGAGTGGGGATAATGAACACTCGAGTTCCAGTACGTGATTCAAGTGTATTGAGTTCGTGCCGTTTTTCGTTGACTAAAAATGTGGCAACATCGACGGGCAGATGCGCATGAATCAATTCAGTGCTTTCCTTTCTTGATTCTTCTTCGATAAATCGCAAGATGTTTAGCGCTGTAGAGGTGACACTTCGAATAAATCCTCGTCCTTTACAGCGAGGGCATTTCTCATGACTGGACTCTTCAATCGATGAGCGTAGCCGTTGTCTGGATAGTTCCAACAGTCCGAACTGCGATATTTTGCCAATTCGGGTTCGTGCTCTGTCTGACTCCACTGCTTCGGCAAAATGCTTTTCGATCTTTCTTCGATTACGAGGAGAGTTCATATCGATGAAATCGATGACAATCAATCCGCCGATATCTCTAACCCGTAATTGCTTGGCGATCTGGTCGACAGCTTCAAGGTTGGTTTGCACCGCAGTTTCCTCAATATCAGCACCTTTCGTTGAACGCGCTGAATTGACATCAATTGTTACCATGGCTTCGGTTTGTTCGATGACGATTACACCACCATTCGGTAGGCTGACATCTCTTTCAAACGCGTTTTTGATTTGATGTTCGATTTGATATTTTGAGAATAGAGGGATCGTGCCATGGTAATTCTCAACCTGAACCTTTGCAGATGGCATTACATCTTTGACGAAACGCTTGGTTTTTACGAAAAGATCGTGGTCATCAATGAGAATCTGCTTGACATCATCCCGAAGGTAATCTCTCAGGGTCCGCACGATCAGACTGCTTTCCTGATAAATCAGCATCGGCGACTTATTCTGTTCGGCAGTGGATTCAATTGCGTTCCATAGATTAATCAGGTAGTTCAGGTCGACTTTAAAACTTTCAACACTCTGACCGATTCCAGCTGTGCGGGCAATAATTGAATGTTCGTCAGGAACCTCAAGTTTACTGAGAATTTCCTTAAGTTCGTGGCGGCTGGACCCATCTACTTGCCGGGAGATTCCACCGCCGCGGGGATTGTTTGGCAGAAAAACAAGACAGCGTCCAGCGAGACTAATGAAAGTTGTCAGCGCTGCACCTTTGCTGCCTCTTTCATTCTTTTCGACTTGGACGATCATCTCGGTGCCTACCTCAATGACATCCTGAACCTTGATCTGCGCCATAGGGGTTGACGCAGTGTAATTACTGGAGAAGTAAATTCTCGAAATATCTTTTAGCGAAAGAAAGCCCTGACGTTGTGCGCCGTAGTCTACAAATACCGCCTCAAGACTGGGTTCTACCTTGGTAACCGTACCCTTGTATATATTTCCTCGTTTACTTTCGCTATTTAAAAATTCTATATCGAGATCAACCAGAGTTTGGCCATCGACGATGGCAACACGCAACTCCTCTGGGTGAGTCGCGTTGAATAACATGCGTTTCATTAAAAAATTCCTCGAATGGCACCGCAGCGTGAAGGTTCACCGTTCTCTTGGGTGTGACGGCGAAAGCCAAACTGGAAAAAATTCGAATCATCAGAACTGACTTAATCTAAAGTGCGGTGCGCAATTGTTATTATCGTGGAAGAAGTACTCGTTAGTGTCAACTGGAAAAGCCTGCCGCACCCAAAGTACACCTTTGAATTTGTTCATAAAAACTCTGAAAGGATTACGCAATTTGCGCGTTCCAAAGCAAAATCAACCCAAAAGCGATTAATTGGATTCTCTAGGGTTGTTTCGTCCTATTTGTACATCACATTATACAAGGAACTTTGGTTGATTCTCCGGTCATGATTATTCAGTAGAAGAAGAAAGCACCCTAGCATCCAGTAGATTCAACATATATTGAGATGGTGGAAATCTTCAAGTTCTAACTTCTGAATGTTAAGTATGCCTCAGCGTCGAAAGTCCAACTACGCGTCAGTTAATCTGATCGAAATTGATGCGGATTCCGAAAACCGTCGGTTGGACAACTTTCTGATCAGCATTTTGCAGGGTGTTCCGCACAGCCATATTTACAATCTCATTCGAACGGGACAAGTACGAGTCAATAGTGGAAGAGCTAAAGCTGGTCGGCGACTTAAATCGGGTGATCGGGTGAGGGTGCCTCCAGTAATTACTCGGGAAAAGGAAGTTGTCGGTGAAATCAGTCCGAAGTTGAAAAGTGCGATACATCAAATTCTGTTTGAAGATGAATGTCTGATTGTTCTCGACAAACCTGC